>JAADEB010000139.1 GCA_013153655.1 Chlorobiota bacterium | reverse complement strand
TGTCATGTTAGAAAATCAGCAAAAGTGCTTGTCAATAATTTCCGCAGGAAATTCGTCTTTTGCTAGATTTTCTCATGACAGGAAAGGGCGCGAGGAAGCATATTTTTGCCTTGATTTTTTGGTTCTTTTGTATCAAGACAAAAGAACATAAATAAAAAATAACTTATTTACAGGAGCGCAGTTGTATTAATAAAGCGTCTAATTCAATAATTTTCTTAGGTATAAACTTTAACTTTAATTCTAACTTTAACCGCTTCATTTCATTAATCACCATATTTTATATTGATCATGTTCATTTAGGTTTTCTGAGTTAGGTTTTTACTTTTTTCATTATTCATCGTTCATTGTTCATCTCCCGGGTCGGGCAATGCTACATTCCTTCACTTCTTCACTCCCTCACTCGTTCACTAAAAACACCGTTTCCCGGAAAATGAGATCCTCCCGCCTGAGGCGGACACGGCGGTTTCACGGTTCCACGATTTAACAAATCTATTCAACTCTTCAACTTTTCAACAATTCAACAGAATAACCGGTTCAACGATTCCACGGTTCCACGGTTTAACAAAAATATGTATATTTGCGCCACATTTAACCAGAGGTCGGGTACCTCGCAAAACGCATTATTATGCCTGTAAAAATCAGATTACAACGTCACGGAAAGAAAGGAAAGCCTTTCTATTGGATCGTCGCCGCGGATTCCCGCGTAAAGCGCGACGGTAAGTTCCTGGAAAAACTGGGAACCTACAATCCCTTGACCAAACCCGCCGATATCAAAATCAATATCGATGCGGCGGTCAAATGGTTGATGAACGGTGCCATTCCCACCGAAACGGCCCGTGCCATTCTTAAATACGAAGGCGTGTTGTACAAAAAACACCTCCTGGTAGGGGTGCGCAAAGGTGCTTTCGACATGGAAGAAGCCGAACGCCGTTTTAACGAATGGTACGAAAAACACCTGGCCAAAGTGCAAGCCGCCAAAGACGCCGAAGCGGCTAAAAAAGAAGCCCAATATAAGGCCGACATGGAGCGCGAAAAAGCTTATAGCGATGCACGCGCCCTCAAAAACCAACCCATGAAGGAAGAGGCTCCGGAAGCCGAAGCCGCCCCGGCGGAAGAAGGCGAAGCGCCCGCCGCCAACGAAGGTGAAGGCGAAGCCGAAGCCTAAACCTTCCTGTTCGTCATACTGTCACAACTTGCCGGCATGAAAAAAGAAGACGCCTACTACCTCGGGAAAATCATCAAACCCTACGGCATCAAAGGCGAAGTGCTGGTAAAACTCGATACCGACGAACCTGAAAACTACGAAGGATTGGAATCGGTTTTCCTCGAAATAGGAGGAAAACTGGTTCCTTTTTTTATCAACGACAGTTACCTGCACAAATCCATGCTCCTGCGCGTGGATTTCGACGACGTGGACAGCATCGAAAAAGCCGAAGAACTGGTGGGACGCAAATTGTTCCTTCCCTTGGAAAGCCTGCCCGAACTATCCGGTAAAAATTTTTACTACCACGAAATCCTGGGTTTCAAAGCCACCGACAAAAAATTGGGGCCCATCGGCCTGATCAAATCCGTCAACGACATGGCCGCCCAGCCCTACCTGATCATCCTCCATCCGGGCGGTAAAGAAATTCTCGTACCCATCCATAACGACCTTATTGAAAAGGTGGATCGGTTGCGCAAAGAAATGTTCCTTAACCTGCCCGACGGCCTGGTGGACGTATACCTGCAATCCGGCGGCCGTACGGACGATGACGACAAGGATTTTGACCGGGACATGTAAACATATTTTCCGGTTCCGCCCCTTTCGGATTTGTAATGATAACGCCGGTTTGCGCGTCAATACCGACAGCGTATTATTGGGTGCATGGACGCCTGCCGGAAATCCCGCCCGCATTTTGGACGCCGGCACGGGAAACGGCTTGTTGGCTTTGATGGCGGCCTGCAAATATCCGGATGCCACGGTGGATGCGGTGGACATCGCGTCCCGGGCGCTTGCCTTGGCCCGCCTCAACATGGACATGAATCCCGCCTTGGCCCGCCGCATACGGCTTTTCCGGACGGATTTGAAAATGTTCCAACCGGATCATCTCTACGACATGATCATCAGCAACCCGCCCTATTTCGATGGCACGCCACCTCCGGACGATCTTCGCCGAACGGCCCGGCAAGCGGGTGAATCCTTTATCCGGGCCCTATTCGAATTGGCCGGCCGTCACTTGTCCCGGGACGGAAAACTATACTTACTTTGGCCCGCCGGCCGTCGCCATGAACTCTTGGACACCGGTTACCGGAACCGACTGTTCCCCGCAGCGGAAATCGTTTTGCGCGACCATCCGCAAGCAAACGTCAAACGAAGCCTCTGGGAATGGACACCGCGCTTGGGGCGCCATTATCGCCGGGAGGAATTAATCCTGTTCCGGCCGGACGGGCAACGGACCGGAGCATTTGACCGTTTGGTAAAAAATTGGTATCTTTCTTAGAAAAAATCATGAAACCCGAAAAACGTATCGAACTTCTCCGGGGAGACATCACCCGCGTGGATGCTGATGCTATTGTCAATGCGGCCAATCCGTCGCTACTGGGCGGTGGAGGTGTGGACGGTGCCATTCACCGGGCCGCCGGTCCCGAACTGCTGGAATATTGCCGTGGATGCGGAGGAGCACGGCCCGGCGAGGCTAAGATTTCACCGGGATTTCGTTTGCCGGCACGCTATGTGATTCATGCCGTAGGTCCCGTTTGGCAGGGCGGCAACCGGGACGAAGCGGAAACCCTCCGCCGTGCCTATCTCAGCAGTTTGCAACTGGCCGAAAAATACCAATTGGAATCGGTGGCTTTTCCCAATATTTCCACCGGCGTGTACGGTTTTCCCAAGGAGTTGGCCGCCGATATCGCCATCCATACGGTTAAGGAATGGTTGGCCGGGCACGCTTATCCCAAACGGGTCCTGTTCGTGGTTTTTGATGATGAAAATGAAGAAATTTACCGAAAAAAACTGGGTGTAACCGGATAGTATTTTTTAAAGGGAAACATTACAAAGCAAATTATGCAGATTTGCCAATGGAATAAAGCAATTATTACGGTAAATTTTTAGGGTACAGATCAATAATACGATCCTACACTTAAAAATAACCGGTGACCGGAATGGAAGACTAAAATAATTATTGGTACAATTTTTTATAAAAAATCCCGTCTTCGGATATGAAAGACGGGATAGAGGGAAGGTTATAGTATTACGCTTATTTTTTTGCCAACACTTCGGCCACCTTTTTGCCGATTTCGGCGGGGGATTCCACCACGTGTACGCCGTGTGCGCGAAGGATTTCCATTTTGGCTTGTGCCGTATCGTTCTTGCCACCCACAATGGCACCGGCATGTCCCATGGTACGGCCTTTGGGAGCCGTTTGTCCGGCGATGAAGGCCACCACGGGTTTTTTGTTGCCCGTTTCTTTGATATATTTGGCCGCTTCGGCTTCCAGGTTTCCACCGATTTCACCAATCATGACAATGGCATCCGTTTCGGGGTCGTTCATAAAGAGCTCCACGGCATCCTTGGTGGTGGTACCGATAATGGGGTCGCCGCCGATTCCGATGGCGGTGGAAATACCCAAACCTTGCTTGGCGATTTGGTCGGCCGCTTCATAAGTAAGCGTTCCCGATTTGGACACCAGTCCGATGCGTCCTTTTTTGAACACAAAGCCGGGCATAATACCCACTTTGGCTTCACCGGGCGTGATGATACCGGGACAGTTGGGTCCGATCATGCGGGCGCCGTAACGGGTCACGTAATCTTTGGTCTTGACCATATCGGCCACGGGAATACCTTCGGTAATGGCCACGATAAGTTTGATGCCGGCTTCGGCGGCTTCCTTGATGGCATCGGCGGCAAAGGCCGGCGGCACGAAAATGATGGATACATCGGCGCCGGTGGCATCCACGGCTTCTTTCACCGTGTTGAACACGGGACGGTCCAAATGCGTTTGTCCACCCTTTCCGGGGGTAACGCCGCCCACGACGTTGGTGCCGTAATCGATCATTTGCTTGGCATGAAACGTACCTTCCGAGCCGGTAAAGCCTTGAACCAAAACCTTGGAATCTTTATTCACTAAAACGCTCATAATTCAAAATTTTTGTTTTCCCGCTCAATTTCCCAAAAAACGGCGGGACACACACAGGCAAATGTCAGTTTTTGGACGGATTATTCCTTCACTCGTTCCATATATTCGCCGGTGAGGGTATTGATTTTGATTTTATCGCCTTCGTTGATAAACAAAGGTACTTTTACTTCGGCGCCGGTTTCGACAGTAGCGGGTTTGGTGGCATTGGTGGCGGTGTTGCCTTTCACGCCGGGTTCGGTGTGGGTTACTTCCAAAACCACACTGGCGGGCATTTCGAGGGTAAGCGGTGTTTGGTCTTCGGTTTTAATCAGAATGGTCACCACTTCGCCTTCTTTGAGGAATTGGGGTGCGTCGATGGCGCTTTCGGGCAAATCGATTTGTTCGAAGGTTTCCTCGTCCATAAAATGATAGCGTTCGCCGTCATTGTAAAGGTATTGGAATTTGCGGGTTTCCACGCGCACGTCTTCGATTTTGTGGCCGGCGGGAATGGTCAGGTCCAGCACGCGGCCGGTAGTGAGGCTTTTGATTTTGGTACGCACAAAAGCCGGACCTTTACCCGGCTTAACATGTAAGAAATCCACTATTTTGTAAATGTCATTATTGTGCTTAATACACAAGCCTTTTCTAATGTCGGAAGTTGAAGCCATATGAATCGTCTTTTTTTAATTTTTTCAAAGATAAGATTTTTTAAACTTATTTTCTTCCGAAATTTAAATTGTCTTTTCGGTTTACTGCCGGTTGAGAATATCTTGAATGGATTCTTTATAGGTTACCTCGGTAAGAAACAATCCTCTTCCCGGCGCCGAAGCACCTGCCATACGGCGGTCGCGGGCTTGCAGGATGCGGTGCATGTCTTCGGGTTCGCGCTTACCCAAACCCGTTTCCACCAAAGTTCCCACAATGGCGCGCACCATATTGCGTAAGAAACGGTTGGCGCGAATATGAAAAATCATATGGTCCGGAGCGGCTTGCTCCCAATAAGCTTCCGTAATCCGACAACGAAAATGTTTGACATCCGTTTTGACCTTGGAAAAACTTTCGAAATCTTCGTAGTCCAACAGAATACGGGCGGCTTCGTTCATGCGCCGGATATCGGGCATTTCGTTCAGGCGCCAGGCATAGGCTTCGCGGAAGGGATTTTTGCGGGTAATCAGGTGGTAGGTGTAATAACGGCTACGGGCATCGTAGCGGGCATGCGCATCGGGCGGAACGGGAACCGTGTAGCGAAAAGCGATATCGCGAGGCAAAAAGGCATTCATGCGCCGGGTGAGCCATTCCGGATCCAAAGCGGAAGGAACATCGAAATGAGCATAGGTTTGCAAGGCATGCACACCGGCATCCGTACGGCCGGCGGTGGTAAGTTCCATGGGTTGATCCAGCAGGAGGCTCATTCGTTTTTCGATTTCTTCCTGAATGCTTACGGCCTTGGGTTGGCGCTGCCAGCCGTGGTAACGGGTTCCGTCGTACATGATGGATATGAAATAGCGCTGATGGGACATTATTTGTTTGTTTTCGGATAATTGCCGGCCGGCATTAAACCTTTTTCCTTTATATTCATCCAAAATTAAAATAAATATTCCTGATATGAAACGTTTTGTTATGATGCTATCGATTACGGTTGTCGCACTCTATTCCTGCAACCGCTCCGCCTCTTCATCGTCCTCTGTGAAGGATTCCGGCACACAAACCCACCGGTCCGTACCCGCCAATGCGGTAGCCGTGGCCGATTCCGGTTCCGACGGCTACACGCTTTTGAAGCAACGCTGCTATATCTGCCACATCGAACGTCCCGATGCACAAACGGACCACAGCAAAATGCAAGCACCTCCCATGATGGGTGTCAAACGGCATTATTTACAAAAATATCCCGCCAAAAAGGATTTTGTCCGGGCCATTACGGAATGGGTCAAACGTCCGGATTCCACCAAAGCCTTGATGCCGGGTGCCATTCGCGAATTCGGTATGATGCCGGCTTTTCCCTACCCGGATGAAGAATTGCAAAAAATCGCCGAAGCCATTTACGACAAAGTCCCGAATCCGGGTCCCGGACACAAATGCGGCGGAGGCCGTGGAATGCACGGCAAAAGAAAAGGGAGACATTAAAAGGTCTCCCCGGTTTCGTTGAAGCTTCGCAAAATTATTTAATCTCGAAGCTTACTTTGAGGGTTACGCGGTATTCGGTAATTTCACCGCCTTTGACCACTACGCTTTGGTCTTTTACATAAGCCGAACGGATGCCTTTCACCGTTTTGCTGGCTTTTTTAATTGCTTTTTGCGTGGCATCTTCCCAAGATTTGGAAGAATTGGCCATAAGTTCGATAACTTTGATTACTGCCATAATTGTTGGTTTTAATGGTTGTACTCAAAAATAACAAAATTTTTCGTTTTTTTGGCCGGTTTATATCATGTTTGAATCAGGCGCATTAAATATATTATAAAGGGATAGAGATAAAGAAGAGCAAAATCCAAAATCCGCCGTCAGGCGTGAGGAAGCATATTTTTGCCTTGATTTTTTTACAACGAATTGAGTGTATAAATTACCTAATTCAATGTCCTTTTTCAAGGATGCGTTCCAATTTTAAACCTCTGGAACCTTTCAGCAGAACGGTGCCTTCGTCGAGCTTATCGAAAATTCCGCTTTCGATAAAGGCTTGCGTATCCGTAAATTTGGCCTTGATAAAAGAATTATCCGGTACCTGCTGGAAATGCCGGCCGATGAGATAGACGGGAATTTGAAGTTGTGCGGCCAACCGGGCGATTTCCGCATGTTTTTGCGCGGCGGATTCACCCAATTCCAGCATATCTCCCAAGACGGCCGTTTTGGGTCCCGGATAACGCGCCAGGTTTTCCAATGCCGCGCGCATGCTGGTGGGATTGGCGTTGTAGGCATCCAGGATAATGCGAAGCGAATCTTTTTGCAGAATCTGCGAGCGGTTGTTGCGCGGCACATAGCTTTCGATGCCTTTTTTGATAAGCTCCGGTTCGATATCGAAATAGGTTCCCGCGGCAATGGCACCTCCCATGTTGACCGTATGGAAATCACCTACGAGATGGGAACGGATAAGCGTATCTCCCAAACGTAAGGTGGCCGTGTCCTCACCCGGTATTTTTTCCAAAATGACCCGGGCTTCGGGATGACCTTCGAAGGAAAAACCGTAGCGCTTCATGTGGCGGGATTTTTCTTCCTGCACCGGGTCGTCGAAATGAATGAAAGCGGTTTTGCCGGCTTTACGAAGATAGCGGTAAAGAGCGGTTTTTTCCCGTATCACACCGTTCAAATCCTTGAAAAATTCCAAATGTGCTTCGCCGAAACCGGTGATATAACCGTAGTCGGGCAGGGCGATGGAAACCAGTTTTTCGATTTCGCCGAAATGGTTGGTTCCCATTTCAATGACCGCCTTTTCGGTGTCGGGACGAATCCGCAGGAGCATAAGCGGCACGCCTATATGATTGTTGAGGTTTCCCTCCGTGGCCACGGTCCGGAATTGTTGTCGTAGCACCGAAGCCATCAACTCCTTGGTGGTGGTTTTGCCGTTGGAACCGGTGACGGCTATCACATCGGCCGGCATGCGAAGGCGGTGTTCGCGCGCAAAATCCTGCAATGCTTCCAAAGTGTCGCCCCGGAGGTAAAAGGCACGGGGATCATGTTCCCACCGGGGATTATTCGTTACCACCGCCACGGCTCCTTGATCCAGGGCGCGGTCTATAAAATCATTGGCATCGAAATGTTCGCCTTTTAAGGCCCAAAAAATACATCCGCGCAGGTCTTTGCGCGTATCGGTACCGATGCAGGGATATTGTCCGAAAAGGGTATATAAACGGTCGAAATCGTAATTTTTCATCATTCAAAGATAATTTTTCTTGCTAAATTTTGTTACATGTAGGCATTAAAGGCCATGGTGGCGGCACTGATTCTGGCTTCGGGAAGGGCTTGTCGCAAACGGATGATCACGGCCGCCAGGGTGGCGCCGGTGGTCAGTACATCGTCCACCACCAAAATGTGTCCGCTTTGCAACCGGCGGCGATTTACTTCAAAACCGTCTATCACGTTTTGCCAGCGTTCCAAGGGCGATTTGGTGGTTTGGCTGGCGGTGTTTGCTTTTTTGCGCACCCAGGAGGGACGGTATTCCGCATGGATCAGCCGGGCCAATTGCCGGCCGAAATGTTCCACTTGATTGTAGCCGCGTTTTCTCAGTTTCTTCGGATGCAAGGGCACGGGTACGATAAATTCCACCCCCTGGTCCCGGAGCAAAGGTGCCGTAAAATCGGCCAGGCGTTTGCCAACGGACGGATGGTGGTGGTATTTGAGCTTATGAATCAGGCGACCGCTGATGCCGTTTTTTTGATAGAAGAGCAAAGCCGTGGCCTTATGGATGTCGGTTTTGGAGGCCAAGGCGCGGGCGGCGGGATTGTCCGCCGAAAAGGGAAATCCCGTAAAAGGCAATTCCTGAATGCAGCGATGGCAAAGCGTCTCTTCGCCGTGGGTAAGGGGTTCGCCGCAAAGCACACAGGTTTCCGGGAACAGGATTTGCCTTATGGCACGCAGGGGGTTCACCTTATCCGAGCCAGGAGGAAAGTTTCAGTTTTTCGCGCAACACACGGCCGATTTCTTCGGCGGGAATGCGTTCCTGCTTCATGCTGTCGCGTTCGCGCAGGGTCACGGTTCCGTCGTCCAGGCTTTGGTGATCCACCGTAACGGCATAGGGCGTTCCGATGGCGTCCTGACGGCGGTAGCGGCGGCCGATGGCGTCCTTGTCGTCGTATTGGGCCATGAAATCCCAGCGCAAATTCTCGTAGATACGGCGGGCCGCTTCAGGAAGACCGTCCTTGCGTAGCAACGGCAACACGGCCACCTTGACCGGTGCCAAAATGGCGGGAATTTTCAGAACGGTACGTACCGAACCGTCGTCCAGGGTTTCTTCCTTGTAGGAAGCGCTGAGCACGGCCAGGAACATACGGTCCAGTCCTATGGAAGTTTCGATGACATAAGGCACGTAGGTTTCGCGTGTTTCGGGATCGAAATAGCGAAGTTTTTTACCGGAAAATTCTTCGTGGCGGCTCAGGTCGAAATCCGTACGCGAGTGGATACCTTCCAATTCCTTGAAACCGAAAGGAAACTTAAATTCAATATCCGTTGCCGCATTGGCGTAGTGGGCCAGTTGTTCATGGTCTTTGAAGCGGTAATATGCATCACCCAAACGCAGGGATTTGTGCCATTGCATACGTTTTTCCTTCCAGGTTTCGTACCATTGCATTTCGGTGCCAGGGCGGACGAAAAATTGCATTTCCATTTGTTCGAATTCGCGCATTCGGAAGATGAATTGCCGGGCAATGATTTCGTTGCGGAAAGCTTTACCGGTTTGGGCGATACCGAAGGGAATCTTCATGCGCGAAGTTTTCAAAACGTTGTTGAAGTTGACAAAGATACCCTGGGCGGTTTCGGGCCTCAGGTAGAGGCTTTGTGCGTTGCCGGCCACGGCACCCAATTGGGTTTCGAACATGAGGTTGAATTGCTTCACGTCGGTCCAATTGCGCGTTCCGCTGACGGGGTCGGCAATTTGCAGGTCTTCGATCAATTGTTTGAGCGCGGCCAAATCTTGGGCGGCCAAGGCTTGGTTGAGGCGCATTTCGATATCGGTGATTTGGGCTTTGTATTTTTGTACCCGCGGATGTTCGTTCAGGAATTTTTCTTCATCGAAATCATCGCCGAAGCGCTTGCGGGCTTTTTTGACTTCCTTGTCGATTTTGGCCTGGATTTTGGCCACATGATCTTCCACCAATTGGTCGGCGCGGTAGCGTTTTTTGCTGTCGCGGTTGTCGATAAGGGGGTCGTTGAAGGCGTCGGTGTGGCCGGAGGCTTTCCACACACGGGGATGCATAAAAATAGCCGCATCGATGCCTACGATGTTTTCATGGAGTTGGACCATGGCTTTCCACCAATAGTCGCGAATGTTGTTTTTGAGCAACACGCCGTTGGGACCGTAGTCATACACGGCCGAAAGTCCGTCGTAAATTTCACTGGAAGGGAACACAAAGCCGTATTCTTTGGCGTGGGAAGTTATTTTTTTGAACAAATCGTCGCTCATATGCGTGGTTTTTGGATACAAAAAAGGGTTATCTTTTACGGACTTCAAAGATAACCCTTTGGTTTTTTACGGACAAACGGGATTATTTCAGGTGGAAATTGGCCGTTCCCGTTTTTTTGCCGTCCATATAAATATTGATCAGGTAGTTTCCTTTCAGGATTTCGGCCTTGCGGTCTTGGGGCACCACGAACACACACACATCGGTGTTTTGACCGTTGTAGTCGAATTCTTTGGATGCGCTGGTAATCACTTCTTCGCCGTCAACGTTGATCACGTCCTTATTACCGATCACTTTTCCGGCCGGATTGACCACTTGTACATATACGGTTTTGGTGCCTTTGGGCGCCACCGGATTAGCGGGCATCACCATACAGACGCGCAATTGTTGGGTACGCCACTTACGGGTAGTAACCACCACTTTTCCGTTGGAACGGATGCGTACACCGTCGGTAACGATATTGGCGGGAATGAGGGTTTGGGCTTGTTGTACCTGTTCGGCCAATTTTTGGTTTTCTTCGGCCACTTTTTCGCTGTATTCCTTGGTTTGGACCAATTCCTGATTGAGGCTGTCCTTTTGCAACGCCAGCACCTGATTGGCCTGTTTGAGCGAATCCACGGTACGGAGCAATTTATCGCGCTGCTTGCGGAAGTAGGCGATTTGCTTGCGGTATTTGGCAATAATGGCCGCGTCGGCTTTTTTGACCTTTTGCAGTTCTTCGATCAGTTGTTCCACCTTGGTTTTGGCTTCTTGCACTTCCTGTTTGAGCTCGTCGTTTTCGGTGGAAAGCGTATCGTAGTTTACTTTCAGCTCGTTCAGATCGTTGAGCAGGGCTTCTTTTTCGCTTTCGAGGGTTTGTTCGGTTTGTTTGAAATCCTTGTATTTCATATAACCCACCACAGCCATTCCTGCGGCCAAAAGTCCCAGAAGAACGGTGAGGATCATTAGGCCCCGGTTAGTGGGAGGTTGATTTTGCGTGGCCGGTGTGTAGGATGTGTTGTTTGGATGAAATTCTTTGAAATCGTTCATAATAATGAATTTTTATATCAATTTTATATCAATGTTTTTTACAAAAGTATGAAAAGAAGTTGAGTCTATTTGCTAAATAAACGACTTTTTTTCAATAATATTTTCCCTTGATGCTTCAAAAAAAATCCCGTCCTCCTGAGAGGACGGGACAATCTGAAAAGTTGCAAACGATTAGAAACGAAGTTTTATGCTTGCACGCCATGTACGTCCGAATCCCCAGAATACGCGGTTGCGCGTGTCGATTCCTCGCCAAGTTTGGCTGGTTTCATCGGGGAAGATGTTGGTATCGGATTCGGAAATATAGATTTTGTCGAATACATTGTTCACATTCAAGCGCAAGCTCAATTGACCTATTTTTTTGATATCGAATTTGTAACTAACGCCGGCATCCACAACGCTGTATGCAGGAAGTTTCAGCGAACCTTTATGATCGGGATCTTGGAATGCATTCAGGTCGATTTTGGCATACAGGTTGTCCACATAGAATTGGTTTACATCGAATGCCAATCCTTTGATGGGCATGTAACGAATACCAAGACGTGATGTCAATTGAGCGCTGTTGCCCACTTTTACGTCTTTGAGGTAAATGGTTTTGGTGGTTTTGTATTCGTTATTTTCATCATAAAATTTAACATCGATGTCTTTGGTATATTTCCAATCACCGTAGGAAAGCATTCCGTTGAAGCGGAACTTACCGTAACGGGCACGTGCTTCCACTTCCACACCTTTGTGAACTTCGGTTACGCCGTACATTTTACCGTAGAGGCGTTGACCTTGATATTTGGTGGAAGCCGTAGCATAACGATCGGCCCAAGAGGTATTGTAAAGGTTCAGGTTTACGTTCCAATGTTCGTCTTTGTAACCGTAGCCGGCTTCGATGGCTTTAACGGTTTCGTTTTTCAAATCGGGGTTAACGTCGTTGGAATAGTTGATAAATACGGCGCGGAACAGGGGTTGTTTGCTATACAGACCGGCGTTAATGAATACGTTGTGGTGTTCGTCGATGTTGTAGTTACCGCCTCCTTTGATATTGAATCCGTTCAGGTTCACCCAAGGAGAGGTTTGATTGGGATCATCGTTTTTATATTTGAAGTAATCGATACGTTGGAAACCTTGTTGCGAGAAGGAACCTTGCAGGAAGGTGGAGAGTTTTTCGGTTTTGTATTCCACTTGACCGAATGCTCCGAGCCAACGTACTTTACCTACGTTGAAATATTCGATTTTTTCTTGACCCAATATATCAATGAAAGGATTCCAGTTGGGGTTGGCTTCCACAAATTCACCGGGTTCGATAATGTTATTAGGATTATTAACATCACGAGTATCCATATAGCGGTCGGCACCGATTACATTATTAACCACACGATAGTGATAGCCTTTGTAGGTACGGCCGTCCACACCGAAATCGAAGCTGATATTTTCATTAACATCATCATGGAAATTGATAATGGTTCCGTACCAGTCGTGGGAGTTCATGGAAGCACGGCGGCTGATACCATCGTTACGAGTGTTGGTATACAATCCGTCGGAATCGGGTTGACGGTCATCTCCGAAATCATCTACATGACCACCGGAATTCCAGGTATAGATATCGTCGAATCGAACCAATCCGGTTTCATGGTTGCGGAAAGTACCGTAATAATATTTTTTTCCATTGATTTTTCCAATACCACCGGTTCCACCGCCACGTCCCCAAGATCCGTAGAATACGGAATTAATTTTCATATTATCGTTAATATTGTAATCTACGTTGAGGGAGGCAATAGGTTTGTGATAGAAGTTACGTCGCCAGGAAAAAACTTCCCCGTTTAAATAACCCCAATCGCTATTGTATTTAATATTGGGTTCGTCGAAGCTTCCACCGTAGGTTTGATAATCCTTGATGGAAGGAGCCCAATCGCGTTGATGGTGCCATTGAGGTGCTCCTGTGGCGGTGAACATAAAGTTCAATTTGTCGTTCGGACGGTAACCAAGACCGATAAACCAGGTATAACCGCTGAATTGGGTAGCGTCCACATATCCTTCACCTTTGGTGTGGCTCAACAGGAATGAAGCGGACATGCCGTTGTCCAAAAGACCGGTGGAATAGGAAGCCAGGTATTTGGTGTAACCGTCATTTCCGATACTGAAAGCCACGGATCCGCCTTTCTTTTTATCGGCGGTGCTGGTGAGAATGTTGATGGTACCCCCTACGGAAGAGATGGCCAATTTGGAAGCACCGAGACCGCGTTGTACTTGCATGGCGGAAACCACGTCGGCCAGTCCGGCCCAGTTGCTCCAATATACCCAACCGTTTTCCATATCGTTTACGGGCATACCGTTGATCAATACGGCCGTGTTGCGTTGGTCGAAACCGCGAATGTCGATACGGGCATCACCCCAACCGCCACCGCGTTTGGTAGCATAAACCGAAGGGGTATAGTTCAATACTTCGGGAAGTTCTTTGGTGCCGAGGTTTTCTTGGATTTCGGCCGCCTTGATGGTGGATTGAGCCACGGGCGTCATCCGTTCCTTGGCAATATCGGCCACCCCTACAATGGTAATGGCTGCCAATGATTCGGCCGATGCTTTCAGTTTAATGTTACCCAAATCGAGCGTTTGTCCGGCAGCAACATTTACTTGTTTGGTAACATCCTCGTAACCCATGTAGGAAATAAGAATTTCATGGGTTCCGGGAGTAACTTCCAATACGAATTTACCGTTAAAATCGGTGGTGGTACCGTTATCGGTACCTTTTACCACGATATTGGCACCCGGTAAGGGTTCGTTGGTTTCACCGTCGATGACGGTTCCTTTGATTTTGCTTTGCGCAAAAACCGTGTTGGCGCTAACAAAGAACAATGCCAACAGGAGCGTTTTCAGGGCTGTTTTCATCATGTGGGTTTTTATTTTGGTTGTTACAAATATCATTAAAATTTGTGGGATTTCCAATATGTTTTGTTATGAAAAAAGCCGTCAAAATTGACGGCTTTCGATTTTTTTTCGTTCATCATTGTATAATATAAGTTAAGCCAATGACCGGCGTGTATATCCAATCGCCGTATTTATCGGCCTGGTCGTTCACATCCAGTCCGTCCACCTTGTCGCCGGGAAACCACAGGAAGGGGTTTTCCCAATAAATTTGGAGATAATAATTGATGGGAACCGATACCCCGAATTTAAGTCCCGCAGCAAAGGCAAAACTTCCATTATTGTAAATATGACCTACAAAACGGGGGTGGAGAATATAAGGCTGTTCTGCCAAGTTATTAACATTTCCCAATGATGATTTTACATTAGGCTGATAATAATAGGCATTGAGCGAAATCCCCACATAAGCATTTATCCTTTTTCTGTCCCAATAACGTAAAAAATCGTAATTTTTAAGATCACGAAACCAATATTCCGTACCGAATCCTATGCCGGCCAAAAAGGGATCGGCAGTCATAGCACGTAATTTTTCTCCACCGGGAGAATCTTTTTCGGCCCATTTACCCTTATGAACAAGATGAGCAAAGATAAAATCCAAATTGGAATAAAACCGAAAATGACGAACCACCTGCATATTCCTTGGATACAAGTTTAAATACGCCTTCACGCCAAATTGTGTAGCATTATTGCTAATATTGGTCTCCCAATCATAGCGCATTCCGAAATCCGATTTGAAAAAACCGTATCCGCCATATACCGAAAAGGCGTGTTCCCTACGGTACTGTGCGTGTGTGGAAAAAGGAATCATCCACAAGGCCAGTACAAAAAGGATGAATATGTGGCGGCGTTTATTTGTCATGTCGGTATCCTCTTTTGGGGATATTTGTAAACAAAAGTAAGTAATTTTTTTGAAAGGGTAAAAACTACTTTACGGCCTTGATGACTTTTTGGATAAATTGGATGTGAGGACCAATGTTATGCGAATAGAAATTATATCCCGTTATATGAGAAATAATGCTATCGGTTCGGGGATCCACACCCACCATCGTGGGCAATCCGCTTCGGCCCAAAAATTTGGCGGCCAAAGCGCGGTTCTTCTGCTGCTGTCCGGGAGCCAGGCGCGTACGGCGCGGAAAATCGGCCAAAACCAAAATCACGTCCTTAGCGTATTTCTTGAATTCGGGATTGGGAAGCACTTCCTTTTTCAAGGCCATACAGGGCGGACACCAATCCGAACCGGTAAAAAGGATGATAATGGGTTTGTGTTCCTTAATGGCTATTTTCTTGGCTTGTTCATAATCCAAATACCAAGTCAGCCCCCCGTATTCCTTGGTTTGCTGGGCATTAACAAAAAATTGACCCGCGTAAATCATCACGAGGGCCAGTAACCATTTTCTTTTGTTCATAATTCTTTTTTCAAAGGCAAGCCGCAAATATCTTGCCAAAATTATGCTTTTGATTTTGCCAAAACGTCCACATGACGCATCAACTTGGCTTTCAAGTTGGCCGCCTTGTTTTTGTGGATAATGCCGCGTTTGGCCAATTTGTCGATCATGGAAACCACAACGGGCAACAATTTTTTGGCCGTTTCGTATTCTTCGGTACGGCGCAATTTCTTAATGTGTGTGCGCGTTACCTTGTGGTAAAAACGATTGTGCAACCGTCGCTTCCTGTTCTGACGAATTCTCTTTTGTGCTGATTTGTGATGAGCCATATCTCCTGTTTGTGTTTGCAGCCCGACGGGGAATCGAACCCCGATTACAGGAATGAAAATCCTGCGTCCTAGCCGTTAGACGACCGGGCCAAATGGTTTTTGTGATTTATCAATCATCTCTTTTGCAGCCCGACGGGGAATCGAACCCCGATTACAGGAATGAAAATCCTGCGTCCTAGCCGTTAGACGACCGGGCCATTTGGCTTTTGCGTGCGCAAAGATACATATTTTTTTTTATTCGCAAATATTTTTGGTGAACCGTTGAACCGTTGAACCGTTGAACCGTGCAATCGTTAAATCGAGACCTTAACTTTAACTAAATCAAGCTTTTAGCTATTAGTTGTTAGCTTATTAAATATAGGCTTTGGGATTTGAAAGTTGAAAGTTGGGATTTCGTTTTTGAGGACTTTTTTACCACAAAGAACACAAAGAAGGCATGGAGAACGCAAAATTTTTATTATGCCACTAATTACGCGAATTATCACTAATTTTTATTCGTGTTTATTCGTGAAATTCGTGGTTCGCTAATACGTGCCAATTCATACAAATCTGTGTATATCCGTGCCATCTGCGTCCACTAAAAAACCATTCACTAAATCACTATTTCACTCAAAGCAGTTCTTAATTCTTAGTTGTTAGTTATTAGTTGTTCATTATTAGTTTTCACTATTCACTAATTCCTTGGATCACTCCTTCACTCTTTCACTTATTAAATCCGTTTCCGCTTATATGCATTTCCCTGAGTGCGCAATCTTTTATGCTATTCTTTTTAATGTTTTGTAGCGATAACGGAGTCCATCCTCCGTCTTATACCATTCCGACACCTCTTCCGTTTCCCAATCATCCGGATTAATGGCCGGAAAAAAGGCATCCGCCGCCGGCTCTTCGGCATCTATTTCCGTCAAAAATAATTTTTGGGCCTTATTAATATATAATGTATAAATACTTTCGCCGCCGATAACAAAAATTTTATCCGTCAGGCATTCCGCCAAATCCAAGGCCGCCTCCGCATTCCGGCGTATCCAAATGCCGGGTGCCTGAAAATCCTCCCGCCGGCTGAGCACGATATTGAAACGCCCCGGCAAGGGCCGCCCGATGGATGCATAAGTTTTCCGGCCCATGATAAGCGCTCCGCCCATGGTGAGGCGTTTGAAACGTTTCAAATCCTCGGATATGCGCCAAATCAGATCGCCGTCCTTGCCGATTTCGCCACGGCGGCCCACGGCGGCTATCATATACAATTCCCTACGGCTCATATGGCCACCGGCGCCTTAATGTGCGGATGCGGGTCATAGCCCGTCAGTTCGAAATCCTCGTAAGTGAAGTCGAAAATACACTTCACGTCCGGGTTCAATTTCATTTGCGGCAAGGGCCGCGGCTCGCGCGAAAGCTGTTCTTCCACTTGCTTGAAATGGTTTTTATAGATATGCGTATCGCCCAGGGTGTGGATAAATTCCCCCGGCCGGTAACCCGTTACTTGGGCCAGCATCATGGTGAGCAATGCGTAGGAAGCAATATTGAACGGCACGCCGATAAACAGGTCGGCGCTGCGTTGATAGAGTTGCAACGACAGTTTGCCGTCGGCCACATACACTTGCCAAAAGGCATGGCATGGCGGCAACACGGCTTTGCCTTCGGCGATGTTTTGGCGGTGTGATTTGGACGAGTCGGGCATTACCTCCGGGTTCCAGGCCGTCACCAACATACGGCGGCTATCGGGGTTGGTGCGGATGGTATGCACCAGTTGTTTGATTTGGTCGATACCGCTACCGTTCCAGTTGCGCCACTGTGCGCCGTAAACCGGACCCAATTCGCCTTGCTCGTTGGCCCAAGGATTCCAGATGCGCACGCCGTTTTCTTGCAAATATTTTACATTGGTGTCGCCTTTGAGGAACCACAGCAGTTCGTAAATCACCGATTTGAGGTGAATTTTTTTGGTGGTGACCAGCGGAAAACCTTCCGAGAGGTCAAACCGCATTTGTCGTCCGAACACACTGCGCGTACCCGTACCGGTACGGTCGCCTTTGTCGATGCCGTTTTGCATCACGTCTCGCATTAAATCCAGGTATACTTTCATATTGTTGTTAAATCGTTGAATCGTTAAATCGTTGAATCGTTACTTTCATTTTCACTTTAACCCTAACTTTAACTTTAACTTTAATTGTTTGTTTTTTAAGTTGTTAGCTGTTAGCTATTAGCTATTAGCCGTTAGCTTATTTATGGATTTAGGCATTAGGATTTAGGATTTGGGTTTTTACTTTTTTTCATTGTTCACTGTTCACTGTTCACTGTTCATTATTCATTGTTCATTAAAAAAACTCCTTCACTCTTTCACTCTTTCATTCCTTCACTAAAAAAACTATTCACTAAATCACTGCATCACTATTTCACTCAAAGCAATTCTTAGTTCTTAGTTTTTAGTTATTAATTTAAAATGGCCAACAGCTAAAAGCTAACGGCTAAAAGCTGATTTAACTAGTGTTTCACTTCGAATTCTTCGTCCGGATTATGTTTGTATTTGAACAACAGAGCGAAGAGAACGGCAATCACCAAGGCATAAATAGCGAAGATGGTCCAAACGGAACGCCAATCCACCGTATCGCCATGGCGATAAAGGTCCACCACCCATCCGCTCAGGTAGGCTCCCATCATGGCGCCGATGCCGTTGGTCATAATCATAAACAAACCTTGGGCCGAAGCGCGGATTTTGGGACTGACTTCTTTTTCCACAAACAACGAACCGGAAATATTGAAGAAATCAAAGGCCATCCCGTACACAATCATGGAAAGAATGATGGCCACGGCTCCGATACCCACAGGTGAACCCACGGCAAAAAGACCGAAACGCAAGAACCAAGCCACCATACTCATCAGCATCACCGTTTTAATTCCAAAACGTTTCAGGAAAAACGGAATGGTCAGGATAAATAAGGTTTCGCTGATTTGGGAAAGCGACATGACGATGCCGTTGTATTTTACAATAAAGGCATCCTTATATTCGGCAATTTTTCCAAAATCATGGAGGTAAGCTTCTCCCCACATATTGGTGATTTGAAGGGCGGCTCCCAACAGCATGGAAAAGATGAAGAAAAGGGCCATTTTTTTGTCGGTAAACAATTTCAAGGCATCCAAACCGAAAGACTGGGCCAAAGTTTTTTGCGAATCTTTTTCCGGCGGACAATCGGGCAAAGTAAAGGTATAAAGACCGAGTATGAGGGATACCGCCGCGGCGAAATAAAATTGCATGTGCGACGTACCCCAGCCCATCAAGTCCGTTATCCATGTGGCGATAATAAAACCGATGGTCCCCCAAACGCGAATGGGCGGAAACTCCTTGACCACATCAAAGTTATTTTTACTGAGGATGCAATAGGATATGGTGTTGTCCAAAGCAATGGACGGCATATAAAGCATCAAGTAAAGCAAGGTGATCCAAAAAACCCCGTTGAAATCCGTTTGACGGGCCAAAAGCACCAATAATACGGCTCCCACTATATGGGATAATGCAAATAATTTGTTGGGACTAAGCCATTTATCGGCAATAACCCCCATCACCCCGGGCATAATCAATGAGGCAAATCCCAAGGTCATAAACACCAAACCTATTTGTTGTCCAGTAAAATGAAGTGTGGCGCCCATATATTTTCCAAAGGAAAGCAACCAGGCGCCAAACACGAAGAATTCCAGGAAATTCAGGATGGTAAGTTGAAGTTTGATATTCTTTTTCATAAGCGTCGTTTATTCATCATCGGTGTGGTCCGTTTCGCCGGTATCGTCCTTGTCTTTTTCACCGGAACCGGACGATTTTTTCATTTTTTGAAGCATTTTCAGTGCATCGCGCAGTTGGGCGGCCCGTTCGTAATCTTCGTTGGCAATGGCTTCGTTCATCATACGGGTCAATTCTTCTTCGTCGGGCATTTTATTCTTTTTCTTACCGCCGGGCAATTGCGAAAGGAGCTTGTCCATCAGCCTAAAAAAACTTTCTGCCAATTCCTTGGCATCTTCATCGTTGAGGTTTATTTTAAAGGTATTATTGTCCTGATTGCCAAAAACATCTTCCAATTCGGATATCAATTTATCGATTTCTTTATCGATATCCCGGATAAACGGCGGGGGGTCGAAATCTTCCTGATCATTTTTCAAATTTTCGAACAAAAGATCATCCTCTTCGGATTTATCCATTTTATCCAGTTTTTCGGGTTCCACGCCGGTTTTTTTCAACACTTCCTCGGTGGTGTAAACCGGTGCTTGAAACCGTACGGCCAATGCCACCGCATCCGACGGCCGCGAATCGAATTCCATGATGCTTCCGTCCTTTTCCAATATAAGACGTGCATAAAAAACGCCTTCCGAAAATTTGTTGATAACCACTTTGGTAAGCTTGTAACCCAAGGTGCGCAAAACGTTGAAAAACAAGTCGTGGGTAATGGGCCGCGGCACTTCGATATTTTTTTCCATGCCGAAAATAATGGCTTGTGCTTCGTAAGGCCCGATAACAATGGGCAGGATACGACCATTATCTTTATCCGCCTCCTTCATCACCATCAGAAAAGCCCCCGTGCCGGTCTCGGTACTTACCAATTTATCAATGCGTAAGGGTATTAAATCCATAATTTTCGAAAGTTTCAGCGCTAAATTACGAAAATATTTTGGGTTTTCCCTTGCTTTTGTTTCCTTCCCTTTCAATGGCTTTGCTTGGAAAATCAAAAGATTTTTCGTGTGAAAACGGTTTCCGGCGGAAAAATACCTTTCATAAAAAACCACCTTTCGTATATCTCCCGTTGATGTATATCCCCGTTTTTTTTTAAACAGTAAAAAATGACGAAAGGTATCCTCTGGTGAACCTTTGAGCTTCTTTTTTCTCCCGGCACAATGGGGACGTTGTCCATTTTCGTTCTTCAAAAAACGCAACGGTCATCCGTACCCGTCAATATTATCGATTCCACGATTACACGATTTAACAAAAACCATTTACTAAATTGCTTTCTCACTAATCCACTCAAAAAATCTTTTCAACTCTTCAACAATTCAACTTTTCAACAAAATTAACCGATTGCCCGATTCAACGGTTTCACGATTTAACGATTTAACGATTTAACGGTTTAACGGTTTAACAAAAATAATACCCCAATCCTTCGTATATTTGTGCGAACAATTAAGGAAGCATATGTTACAAGTACATTTCATACGCGAAAATTTCGATACCGTTGCAGAACGCTTGCGCAAGCGCAACAAGGATTTTACCGGAGAATTAAAAGAAATCCTCCGCCTCGACGATGAGCGGCGCCGCCTCAAAACCGAATCGGACAACGTGTTGGCCCGGCTCAACAAACTGTCCAAGGAAATCGGCAGCCTCTACAAACAAGGCGAACCCAAAAAAGCCGAAGTGCTGAAAGCCCAAACCGCAGAACTCAAAAACCTTTCCAAGGAATTGGCCGCCCGCTTGCAGGAAACCGAAACCGCCCTGCAAAATCTCCTCTACCAAATTCCCAACGTCCCCCATCCGTCGGTGCCCGAAGGCAAGGACGAAGCCGATAACGAAATCGTCTATACCTGGGGCCAACCCGCCGAACCGGAAGGCGATGCCCTGCCCCACTGGGATTTGGCAAAAAAATATGGCATCATCGATTTTGAACTGGGAACCAAAATCACCGGCGCCGGTTTTCCCGTCTATAAAGGCAAAGGCGCACGCCTCCAACGCGCCTTGATCAACTTTTTCCTGGACCGCAACACGGCCGCCGGCTACCTGGAAACCCAACCGCCTCACCTGATCAACGAAGCCTCCGGCTACGGCACCGGCCAACTCCCCGACAAGGAAGGCCAAATGTATCATATCGAAAAAGATAACCTCTACCTCATCCCCACCGCCGAAGTGCCGGTGACCAATTTCTATCGCGACGTGATCCTGGACGAAAAAGACTTTCCCGTCAAAAACACGGCCTATACCCCTTGTTTCCGCCGCGAAGCCGGAAGCTGGGGCGCCCATGTGCGCGGCCTGAACCGTCTCCACCAGTTCGACAAGGTGGAAATCGTCCGCATCGAACATCCCGCCCGTTCCTACCAAGCCTTGGACGAAATGGTGGAACATGTCAAAACCTTGCTCCAAGCCCTGGAATTGCCCTTCCGCATCGTACGCCTCTGCGGCGGCGACCTGGGATTCACCTCGGCCCTTACCTACGATTTCGAAGTATGGTCCGCCGCCCAAAAACGCTGGCTGGAAGTGAGCAGCGTGTCCAATTTCGAAACCTTCCAGGCCAACCGCCTGCGCCTGCGCTATCGCGACGCCCAAAACCGTAAACACTTGGCCCATACGCTCAACGGCAGCGCCTTGGCCTTGCCGCGTGTGGTGGCCGCCCTGCTGGAAAACAACCAAAGCCCGCAAGGCATCCGTATTCCCGCGGCCCTGCAAGCCTATACGGGATTCGAGTATATCGACTGATGAAGCCCGAGAACAAAATCCTGATCATCAACGGTCCCAACCTCAACCTGTTGGGAAAACGCAAACCGGAAATCTACGGCCGGCGCTCCTTTGACGACTATTTGAAGGAATTGCGTCAGAGCTTTCCGGACCTGATCATCGATTATTTCCAAAGCAACCACGAAGGCGATCTTATCGACCGCCTTCATGCCGCCGACGGCCGCTACACGGGTGTGGTGCTCAATGCCGGCGGCTACACCCATACGTCCGTCGCCCTGCGCGATGCGGTGGAAGCCGTGGAGGTGCCCGTAACGGAAGTTCATATTTCCGACATCCGGCGTCGCGAAGCCTTTCGCCGCCACTCCTACCTGACGGACGTTTGCCGCGCCACCTATGCCGGTCACGGCCTCGACGGTTACCGAATGGCGGTGGAATATCTCCTGCGTTTGTCCCGTGAAGACCGATAATCCCATGCCGGACCAACCGCATTTTACCCGTTTGGAACAAAACATTGTCCGCCTGTTGCGGCACCACAGGCTGCTACACGTGCCCTTGCCGCTTACTTCGGCTACACCCCTGTTGGCTCGCGGCTTGGCATTAAAAACCGGCAAACCGGTGGTGCTGGTAGCCCCCGACGCCGCCACGGCCGCCTTTTGGTTCCACGATGCCCGTGCCGCCGGATGCCGGCGCACCTTTCGTTTTCCCGCTTCCTTTCGCCACATCAACCGCCCGGACGACACCGACCCCGAAGCCCTCAACGAACGCTGGCAAACCGTGGACGCCCTCCAATCCGACGGTCCGGCGGTGGTGGTTACCCGGCCCGAAGCCTTCCTGGAACGCACGGTGGACCCCGCCTTTGCCGCCCGGCGCCGCTTCACGCTCCGGAAAGGCGAACAAACCGATCCGGAATTCCTCAACGAATGGCTCTTCGATATGGATTTCGAACGCACCGACTTGGTTATCCAACCCGGCGAATTCGCCTTGCGCGGCGGCATCATCGACCTGTTTCCCTACAACGCCGCCGAACCCTACCGCATCGAATTCGACGACGACCGCATCCTGCGCATCCGCCCCTTCGATCCCGAAAGCCAACTCACCCGCCGCCTCGAAGTGCATGAAATAGCCGTAGGCGCACCTCCGCCGGAAACCTACCCGCTAACGGAATTTTACCGGACCTTGCCCCCGGGAAGTCTTATTTACTTTCAATCCCATCGCGATACGGAAGCCGCCGCTTCCACGCTGCCCGTCGAACACGACGAACGCTTCCTAACGGCTTTTCGCACCGAGGACTTACTTCGGGATTATTTCGTCCTAACCGCCGCCCACGTCCAAGCGCCCACCGTACCCGTACACATAAAACCTTTGCCGCCCTTCGGCGGACGTTTCGAGCGCTTCGTGTCCTTCGTACGTGAACGGGACGAGGCCTTTACGCCCTTTGTCAGTGCTCGCGAAGCCGCCCAAAAACGGCGCCTGAGCCAATTGCTCGGCGAAGCCGGCTTGCCCCATAAATGGCTGGACTATGACCTGTGGAAAGGCTTTGTGCACGAAGGCGAAAACTACGGCGTGTTTCCCGAACATCAAATTTTCGAACGCCCTTTCCGGCCGCCCGTCAAAAAACAACGGCAAATCAAGCAACGGCAAATCCTGCGTGAACTCAACGATTGGCTTCCCGGCGACTACGTGGTCCATGCCGACCACGGGATCGGTATCTACGAAGGCTTGGTCAAAATCGAGCGCAACGGCCGCCGCGAAGAAGCCGTCAAGCTGCGTTACCGCAACGACGACCTGGTGTACGTAAGCATTCACAGCCTGCACAAACTCAGCAAATACCGTAGCAAAGACGGAAAACCGCCCCTCATCCACCGTTTGGGTTCCACCGCTTGGCGCCGCACCAAGGAACGCACCAAAAAACGCCTGAAAAAACTCGCCTTCGACCTGCTGCGCCTTTATGCCGAGCGCAAAAACCAAAAAGGCACCGCCTACGGCGCCGACACCCCCATGCAATGGCAACTGGAAAGTTCCTTCATCTACGAAGAAACCCCCGACCAGGCCCAAGCCATTGCCGACGTGAAGCGCGACATGGAAAGCGAACGTCCCATGGACCGCCTGGTTTGCGGTGATGTGGGTTTCGGCAAAACCGAAGTGGCCGTGCGCGCCGCCTTCAAGGCCGTGGACAACGGCAAGCAAGTGGCCGTGCTGGTACCCACCACCATTTTGGCCTTTCAGCACTACAACACCTTTCGCAAGCGCTTGAAAGATTTTCCCGTCACCATCGACTACCTGAACCGTTTTCGCACCACCTCCGAAAGGCGCCGCATCCTTCAAGACCTGGCCCAAGGCCGCATCGATATCATCATCGGTACCCATGCCCTGGTGAGCGACAAGGTGAAATTCAAGGACCTGGGATTGCTCATTATCGACGAAGAACAAAAATTCGGTGTCAATATCAAGGAGAAAATCAAGAACTTGAAAAAAAACATCGACGTGCTCACCCTAACGGCCACGCCCATTCCGCGGACGCTTCAATTTTCGCTCATGGGTGAACGGGATTTATCGGTTATCAACACGCCGCCGCCCAACCGCATGCCCATCCACACGGTGGTTCACCGCTTCGACCGCGCCCTCATACGTCAAGCCATCGAGCGGGAAATCGCCCGCGGCGGACAGGTGTATTTCGTCCACAACCGCGTACAAGACATCGAAGCGGTGGCACAACTGCTCAAAACCGATTTTCCGGACCTGCGCATCGCCGTAGGCCACGGCCGTACCGACGGCAAGCAACTGGAAAAAATCATGCTCGACTTTATGAAAGGCCGCTATGACATATTGGTCAGCACTTCCATCGTGGAAAACGGCCTGGACGTACCCAATGCCAACACCATGATTGTCAACAATGCCCACATGTTCGGCCTGGCGGACTTGCATCAACTGCGCGGCCGGGTGGGTAGATCGGACAAGCAGGCTTATTGTTATTTTCTCATTCCTTCCTACGAAACGCTCACCGAAGAGGCGCGCAAGCGCATGCAGGTGCTGGAAAACTATACGGCCCTGGGAAGCGGTTTCGAAATCGCCATGCACGATTTGGAAATTCGCGGTGCCGGCGACCTGCTGGGTGCCGAACAAAGCGGATTTATCAACGACCTGGGTTTCGACCTCTACCAAAAAATCCTGGCCGAAGCCGTGGACGAAGTGCGGCGCGAAGAATTCGCCGACACGGAAAATCGCCGCTTCCAAGGTCTGGATCCCGCCTCCGTCCAAATCCAAACCGACAAGGAATGGCACATTCCCAACGATTATATCAACAGCGTACGCGAACGCATGTATTTCTATCAACGCCTCTCCTCGGTAAAGGATGCGGATGAACTGGAAAAAGTATTGGACGAAATGCGTGACCGTTTCGGACCTTTGCCGCCGCAAACCGAAGGTTTGGCCCGGTTAATCCGTATCAAACTGGCGGCCGCCCGCCTGGGTTGGGAAAAATTGACTTGGAAAAAGGATATTTTGAAAGCCTATCCCACCTCCCGTCCCGAATATGTGGACAGTCCCGTATGGATGCGCATCATGGAATATGCCTACGAACGTCCGGAAACATTCCGCATCCGCCCCGACGGCCAAGGAGGATTTGTGCTCCATATGAAAGCACCGTCCGGCACCGGAACCTTGGAACTCATCCACCGGCTGGTGGAATATGCTGCGGAAGGTGATAACTAACTACGTAAAACTAAAAGTGAACAATGTACGATGGACAATGAATAATGAAAGAGCGAGGGGATTTTCTACAAAAGAATAACCATGCACGCCTTGTAATAAATGAGTAAAAAAAGGTTTTGATTATTATGAGTAAAACTTTCAAATGAAATTCTTGATGACTTTTGATGGCTTGCGTAAAATTTCTTTTATTTTGTAAAAGGATTTAATGTTATTTTTTGATTTTCCAGGGAAATTTTATTTCGGTAAATGATTATACCCGGCAATATATCGGGTATAAAAATTATGTTTTACATACGTAATTGAAACCGAACGGGACGGGAGCCGACATTTGTCAAAATCCTTTGGAGGGGAAATCGTATCTTTGTTGGGAACCTTAAAAACAATTCATTATGGCAACAGGATTTTTCTTTCCGCCCCGGGCCAAAAACGAACCCGTCCTGAGCTATGCTCCGGGAACACCCGAACGCGAAGAAGTACTGAAAACATACAAGGAACTTTGGAACCAATCCATCGAAGTGCCGCTCTATATAGGCGGCGAAAAGGTCTATACGGACAAAAAGAAGGAAATGCGTCCGCCGCATGATCATGCCCATGTCTTGGGTTTGTATCAACAAGCCTCACGCGAGGATGTGCTTCGTGCCATAGAGGCGGCCATGAAAGCCCGTGAAAAATGGGCCGCCATGCCTTGGGAACAACGGGTAAGCATTTTCCTAAAAGCCGCCGACCTGATTTCCGGTCCCTATCGTGCCAAGATGAATGCCGCCACCATGATTGCGCAATCCAAAACCATTCATCAGGCCGAAATCGATGCGGTGGCCGAGCTGGCCGACTTCTGGCGTTTCAATGCCGAATACCTGGAACGTATTTACAAGGAACAACCCGAATCGGCACCGGGCGTTTGGAACCGTATGGAATACCGTCCGCTGGAAGGCTTTATTTATGCCGTAACTCCCTTTAACTTCACTTCCATTGCCGGCAACCTGCCCACCTCGCCCGCCATGGCCGGCAACGTGGTGGTATGGAAACCTTCCGCCAGCCAAGTTTATTCGGCCAACATGATTATGGAAGTATTACAGGAAGCCGGATTGCCCGCCGGTGTGATCAACATGGTGACGGGAAGCGCCACCAAAATTACCGAAGCCGTCATCACCCATCCCGATTTCGGCGGATTGCATTTTACCGGATCCACCGACGTGTTCCAATATCTCTGGAAACGCATGGGCGAAAACATTCCCAACTACAAGGCCTATCCGCGTATCGTGGGCGAAACGGGTGGTAAGGATTTCGTATGGATGCATGCTTCGGCCGAGCCGGCGCAAGTGGCCACGGCCTTGGCGCGCGGTGCCTTCGAATATCAAGGACAGAAATGTTCGGCCGCTTCGCGTGCCTATATTCCCCGCAGCAAATGGGACGAAGTGTTCCGCATCCTCAAACGGCAGGTGGACAGCATGAAAATGGGTGCCCCGGACGATATGTCCAACTTCATCACCGCCGTTATCAGCGAAGGCGCTTTCAATAAAATCACCGGCTACATAGAACAAGCCCGCAAGGATCCGCAGGCCGAAATCATCATCGGCGGCGAGTTTGATAAATCCAAGGGTTATTTTATCCGCCCCACCGTTATCCTCACCACCGATCCGCATTACGTGACCATGGAAGAGGAAATTTTCGGTCCGGTACTTACCGTATATGTCTATGACGACGACCAATGGAAAGAAAGCCTGGACCTGGTGGACGGTACTTCTCCTTACGGACTTACGGGTGCCATTTTTGCCAAAGACCGCTACGTCATCGACTACGCCACCAAGCGATTGGTCAATGCGGCGGGCAACTTCTATATCAACGATAAGCCCACCGGCGCCATCGTAAACCAACAACCTTTCGGCGGCGCACGCGCTTCGGG
>JAADEB010000113.1 GCA_013153655.1 Chlorobiota bacterium | reverse complement strand
TCCGGTTCAAAATAAAAGGAAAAAATTTCGGTCCGGACTTCTTTGTAGCGTCTTTATTTTGAATAAGCACGGGGAGTGTAACCGCGGAATTTCGTAATTTTACCGAAAAAATATGTCGCTTATCGTCAAAATATTATTGTTCCTGGTTGTCCTGCACCTGGTTGCGGGCTTCGGATGGGCATTGTATAAAATCGAATTCGGCGGAAAAAAGAAAAACGCACATAAAGAACCCGACAGTGAAACCGAATCCTAAAAAATACCTTGCACGGCTCGCGGGATTGATTTTCATGAGTTTGGTGCTTTTTAGCGCTTTTCGTGCGCTGAGGCCGGCGGACATTCTGGCGCTAAAATATGCCAATATGTTGCATTTGGAGGACGTGGAGCATCATGTGCATGCCTTGGCCGCCGACAGCCTCGAAGGCAGGCTTACCGGAACCGAAGGTTGCGACAAAGCGGCGGATTATATCGCCCGTTATTTTTCGCAAATTATTCTGGAACCCGTTTACGAGAGCGGATACTTTCAATCCTTTGATATCGTGACGCCCAACATGCCCAATGTGTATATCGCCACCGACCGGCAGCAGTATCAAATAGGTGTGGATTTTCTGAGTTTCTTTCCTCACGACAGCGCCCGGATTGCCGCCAATGAAATCGTGTATGTGGGTTATGGCATCAAGGATCCCATGTGGGACGATTACGCCTATCGCGACGTGAAGGGAAAAATCGTATTGGTTAAGGCCGGAGAACCCCGTGACAATTTCGGCGCTTCCCTGATTACTTCGTCCTACCGCAAATCCAAATGGTCGGCTGATCCGGTGCATGCCTATATGCTCAAACGCAAAGCCGCCCTCGAAAGCGGCGCTAAGGCCATGCTCTACTACGATCCCGAGCATTACGAGGCCTTCCGCGAAGCCTTCGAACGCATGTATCGCGTAACGCGCAAAACCTCCGAAATCCAGGTGGATTCCCTCTACGATTTTATCATTAGTACCCGCTTGATGCAAGACATTTCGGCACGCGAATCCTTGGATTCGGTATATTACACAGGCCGTCGCGACCGCGTTTGGCATGTGCCCGTTCGAATAGGTTTTCACACCCAGGACGAAATCCTTTCTTCGCAAAACGTGATGGGAATCATCCGCGGCGAGGAAGAACCCGGTGAATATATATTGGTAACGGCCAATTACGATCATTTAGGCAAAATCAAGGAAACCGTATATCCCGGAGCCAATCTCAATGCCACGGGAACGGGTGCCGTCATGGAAATTGCACGCCTGTTTCGCATTGCCGAGCAAGACGGATATGTACCCAAACGCTCCATCGTATTTATCCTGTTTACCGGAAGAGAACAAGATCATTTGGGTGCCAAATATTTCCTCAAACATCCGCCTTTCAGCACCAAAAAAATCAAGGCTGTGGTGGATATCGATATGATTGGCTTTGTGGATACCGTAAGCACTTATCCCAATAATATTTTTATTGCACAGGAATTGAAACGAAAAAAATTTCTATCGTATTTGAAAACGGCCAACAAAGCCGGTCCCAAGCTTACCATTCGCCATTTGGAGCCCGCCAAACGATTCGAAAACATGGAAGCCGCTCCCGACGTCATCTTATTTTACCAAAAGAAAATTCCGTGGATATCCTTTGTCAACGGAAAATACCCTTTCTTCAAAACCCCCGACGATACACCGGATAAAATCACTTGGGATATTTATACCGAAAGAACCAAATTTATTTTTATGGCCGTTTGGAAATTGGCAAACGAATAAAAACATTGCATCATGATACAAATAGATAAACAAAAAGTATTGGAACGCGCAAGGGAATGGACCAAAGCCCCCTTTGACGAAAAAACCCGCGAAGAAGTACGGAAAATGATTGAAAACGACGATCCCGTTCTTATAGAGAGTTTCTACAAAGACTTGGAATTCGGCACGGGTGGTATGCGTGGTATTATGGGCACGGGTACCAATCGTATGAACAAATACACCATTGGAAAAAACACGCAGGGTTTGGCCAATTGGCTGTTGGAACATATCACGGACCGCACGCCCTCGGTGGCCGTCAATTACGATGTGCGGCACAACAGCAAGGAATTCGCCCGCCTGGTGGCCGATGTGTTGACGGCCAACGGGATAAAAGTCTATTTGTTTAGTGAATTTCGCCCCACGCCCGAGCTGTCTTTTGCCGTGCGCCATTTGAAAGCGGATGCGGGTATTGTGCTGACCGCTTCCCATAATCCGCCCGAATACAACGGCTACAAAGTTTACGGCAGCGACGGCGCACAAGTAGTGCCGCCCCAAGACCGCGAAATCGTGGAGGCCATCAACCGGGTACGTTTCGAAGACATTCGCTTCGACGGGCGGGAAGAACTTATTGTCCCCGTAGGAGAAGAATTGGATCGTGCTTTTATCCGGGCCGCCGTGGACCATGCCACTTTCGGGGAGCGCGATAGGAGCAATATCCGTATCCTTTTTACTTCGCTTCACGGCACCTCCATCACCATTATGCCGCGCGCCATGCAAGAAGCCGGCTTCACGGATTTTCATATCGTGGAAGAACAAGCAGAACCCAACGGCGATTTCCCCACCGTGGAATCCCCTAATCCCGAAGAACCCGCCGCCTTTACCATGGCACTGAAAAAAGCCGATGAAATCGGTGCCGACCTTATCCTGGCCACCGACCCCGATGCCGACCGTATAGCCGTGGCCGTTCGCGACTACGACGGACGCATGCGTCTGCTCAACGGCAACCAAACCATGGCCGTTATGGATGCCTTCCTGATCGACCGGTGGCGCGATGCCGGACGCCTCCAAGGCAAGGAATTTATTGCCTCCACCATTGTATCCACCGACCTGATAATGGAAATAGGCGAAGCCAATGGCGTGGCGGTCAAACGTAGCCTTACGGGCTTCAAATGGATTGCCAAATTGATTCGCGACTATGAAGGCAAATTGAAATTCATCGGAGGTGGCGAAGAAAGTTTCGGTTATATGGTAGGAGATTTTGTGCGGGACAAGGACAGTATTACATCCGGTTTGTTGGCCGCCGAAATAGCTTCCTATATGAAGCAACAAGGCCGCTCCTTCTTTGACTTTTTGACGGATATTTACTTGCAACATGCCTTCTCCCGGGAGCATTTGGTAGCCTTGGTCAAAAAAGGCCTGGAAGGTAAAGCCGTCATTCAGTCCATGATGAAAAATTTCCGCGAAAATCCGCCGCAAAGCATCGACGGAGAAAAAGTGGTGCGTATCGAAGATTATCTGAGTTCGGAAATCAAGGATGTGGTCACCGGCCAAATTCGTCCCATCACGGATATTCCTTCGTCCAATGTATTGATTTTTTATACCGAAAACAATACCAAGGTGGCCTTGCGCCCCAGCGGAACCGAGCCTAAAATCAAATTTTATATCAGCGTTCGTTTTCCCATTTCAGCCAAGGAACAATTGAAGGGTCTCGAACAACAAGCAAGCGAAAAAATCAGCCGCATTATTAAGGAATTGAAGATTGATGGATAAGAATCTGAAAAAAATCATGGCCTACGCCAAACCCTATAAGGGATATGTGGCGGGCAACATTATCAGTAATATTTTATACGCCTTTTTCGGGATGCTCACCATGTTGGTGCTTATGCCCATGTTGCAAATCCTGTTTAAGGTAACCGATGGGCAAATTCCGCCCAAGCCGCAATGGACAGGTTGGACGCATGCCAAGGCCTATTTGGAACAATGGACGGCCTGGAAATGGGCCGATTTTACCGCCAGCCATACGGTGGCCCAATCCCTGGGAATGGTGATTGCCATGGTGTTGGTGGTGGTCTTCCTGAAAAACCTTTTCGGTTATTTGGCCTTGGTTTTCGGCACCATACTCCGCAATGGCATCCTGCGTGATATACGAATCGATATTTACCGTAAAATTCTGCGCCTTCCGCTTTCCTATTTTTCGGATATGCGCAAAGGCGACGTGATGGCCCGCATGACCGCCGACGTGACCGAAGTGCAAAACACCACCATGACCGTCCTGGAAATGATTGTCCGGGACCCCATGACCATTCTTTTTACGGTGGGAGCCATGTGGTTTCTCAATCCGCAACTTACGCTGTTTATCTTTTTTTCCGTACCGGTCGGCGGATTGATTATTTCGCTTATCGGAAAAAAACTGAAACAGAGTTCCCTCAAAGTGCAAAAAACCCATTCGCGTTTTATGAGCCTTACGGAGGAAACCCTGAGCGGCATCAAAATCATCAAAGGCTTTAATGCGGAACCTTTGTTCAAAAACAAATTCCGCCGCGTGGCGGACGAACTGTTTCGTCTGAGCAATCGTATGCTCAACCGCCAAAACCTGGCTTCCCCGCTCAGTGAGTTTTTGGGTGTGGGTATTATTGCCGTTATTATTGCCTACGGCGGCCATTTGGTATTGGTGGAAAAAAGCCTGTCGGCTCCCGTGTTTATCACCTTTATAGCCTTGGCCTACAACGTGCTGACCCCGGCCAAAAACATTGCCAAGGCCGGATATGCCGTGCGCAGGGGAATGGCTTCGGCACAAAGGGTGTTTGAAATCATGGAAGCCGACGAGACCATCAAGGATATACCCGGAGCGGTGGAAAAGAAAAATTTCGAAAAGGAAATCGTGTTGGACGACGTCTATTTTCGCTACGAAATGGATGATGTGTTACGCGGGGTGAGTTTTCGTGTACCCAAAGGAAGTACCGTGGCTTTGGTGGGTCAATCGGGAAGCGGCAAAACCACCGTTGCCCACCTTTTGATGCGTTTTTATGACGTCACCGGCGGACGCATCCTTCTGGACGGAATCGATATCCGGGACATTCGCAAAAGAGATTTGCGCAACCTGATGGCCATCGTCACCCAGGAGTCCATACTTTTCAACGATACGGTGCGCAACAACATAGCATTGGCCAAACCGGACGCCACCGACGAGGAAATCATCCGGGCGGCAAAAGTGGCCAACGCACACGACTTTATCATGCAATTGCCCCAAGGCTACGATACCAATATCGGCGATAGCGGTAACAAACTTTCAGGCGGACAAAAACAACGTATCAACATCGCCAGGGCCGTCCTCAAAAATCCGCCCATTATGATCCTGGACGAAGCCACAAGCGCCTTGGATACCGAATCGGAACGCTTGGTGCAGGACGCTTTGGACAAATTGATGGAAAATCACACCTCCGTGGTAATCGCCCACCGTCTCTCCACCATTAAAAACGCCGGTTTGATTGTGGTCATGGACAAAGGAAAAGTGAAAGAAGCCGGCACCCATGCCCAATTGATGAAGCAAAAGGGAATCTACCACAAATTGGTCATGCTCCAATCCTTCGACGCGGACCCGGAAAGCTGAGCTATCCTGAAAGTTTTCCTTGGAAATTATCCTTTTTTTCCGAAGTCGGGCTTGCGGCGTTCGACGAAAGCGGTGGTGCCTTCCTTGAAATCCTCGGTGGCAAAAGCGCGTCCGAACAATTCGTTTTCCGTGCGGAAACCTTCGCGCGAATAGGCGGCATTGACGGCGGCAATAGCCAAACCGATGGCTTGGGGTGAATTGCGCAGGATCATCTGTGCGTATTCCACGGCACGGTCCAACAATTTTTCCTGAGGTACCACTTCGCTCACCAAACCGTAATCATAGGCGGTTTGCGCATCGATTTGGCGGGCGGTGATAATCATTTCCAAGGCACGTCCCTTGCCGATATGTTGGGCCAGTCGTTGTGTGCCGCCGTAACCGGGTATGACGCCCAACGAAACTTCGGGCAATCCCATGCGTGCGTTTTCCGAGGCCAAACGTATGTGCGACGACAGGGCCAATTCCAAGCCGCCTCCCAAAGCATAACCGTTGATAGCGGCAATGACGGGCGTCTGCATTTGTTCCACGAAATCGAAGAGTAGGCGGTGGCCCGTTTCGGAAAGCGCTTGGCCTTCCTCGGGTGTGAAATGCATGAATTCTTTGATATCGGCGCCTGCCACGAAAGCTTTTTGGCCGCTTCCGGTGATGATCACCACACGGATTTTTTCGTCCTTTTCGGCTTTGTCCAGCGCATCGTGCAATTCTTCGATGGTCTGTTTGTTGAGCGCATTGAGTTGCTTGGGACGGTTGATGGTGATGTAACGTATTTCGTCCGACAGGTCTTTGACCAAAATATTATCGTATATCATAATTCGTATTTTTTTATTGTTTGCGAGGTAAATGTATGATAAATCTGGCACCTCCTTCCTTACGATTCTCAGCTTTTACCCAACCGCCGTGTGCTTCCACGATACGTTTTACGATGGCCAATCCCAATCCGGTTCCGGAGGATTTGGTGGTAAACTTGGGGTCGAAAATATTGGGCAGGATGTGTTCGGGAATGCCGGGTCCGTTGTCTTCGATAATGATGTCCACGGTTTCGTCTTCGGCGTTTACGATGATGTTCACATGTACTTTCGCAGGGTCGGAATGAGCTTGTTTGGCGTTTTTGATGATATTAATCAGGGCTTGTTTGATACGGGTTTTATCGAATTTCATAAGAATTTCCGTTCGGTTGCTCGTCCAATGAACCATGCCCGGAAAAAGGCCGGCCGTGTTGTCCACGGTTTCCAGCAAATCGGCGGTTTCGAGGCGCAATTCTCCTATTTTCGTAAATTCGGAAAAGGAGGCGGCTATACGGTTCATGGCGTCGATTTGTTCGATCATGATTTTGCGAAAATCTTCCAGTTTATCGTCGATTTCCGGGTCATTGGAGTCGAAGGTTTGAACAAAATGTTCGATACTCAACTTCATGGGTGTCAGCGGATTCTTGATTTCGTGAGCAATTTGTTTGGCCATTTCTTTCCAGGCCGCTTCCCGTTCCACCTTGATGAGGCGTTTGCGGCTTTCGTCCAATTTGTCCACCATTTGGTTGTAGGCGTCCACTATGGAACGCAATTCGTCGGGCAAGCGCGATACCCGGATTTTGTGATTGGTGCCGTCTATATCCATTTGCCGGATTTTTTCGCTTACGGTATTGAGCGACCGGGTAATGAATTTGGATAAATATACCGCCAAAAAGATGGCCAGGATGATCAGAAAAACATAGACCGTGCCCAAGCGTTTCAGAAATTCCTTCATTTCGCTTTGGTAAAAATCCGATTTGGAGGTGTAGGGAATATGAAGGATGCCGATGGGTTTGAACTTGGGATCGGTTAGGAAGGTGTAGGAGGAGATGGTCTCTCCTTTGATGGTTTTTTCGAACAGGCGGATTCTTTTTTCCGGCGATTTGGCCAAACTGTCGATAACGGCCGGCGGTATGATTTGCACCACCGTATCCTGGCCGAAACGGGGAAAACTGCTGATGAGCAAGCGTCCTTCCGGGTCGTAAATTTCCAGGTTCATGTTATGTACCGAAGCAATATGGTGAATTTCATCTTTGAAAATAAGCGGAATATTTTCCGTGGTAATGGGATAGGTGGTACGGCGAAGCACCAAATCGATGGAAGAGCGAATAGCCCTTTCTTTGCGTTCCAGGCGCTTGATATTATAATCTTTGGATTCTTCCTTATATTGTAAAATGGAAATAATAATGATGATTAATGATGAAACAATCAGGATGCTAATGGTAGTAAGAATAATCTTGGTTCTGATGGAATTAAGATTCAAAATGGGGAGTCGTATGTATTCGTGTTTTGGTATTTTATTATGATTTGCCATTTTTTTTATATATT
>JAADEB010000133.1 GCA_013153655.1 Chlorobiota bacterium | reverse complement strand
CTATGTCCTTTTGCCAGCGCACCCGGCCTTTGGCATCCACCAACACGAGGCGGCCGGTCCGGTCTTGGAAGAGGATTTCATAGGCCTTGGAACGGTGGTTGTACACCCACCGGGGTCCGTAAACCCAAGAGGCGGGCCATTTGAGGTCGAAGAGAAAGAGGTTGTCGGGTCCGCTACGGGCCGTTGAAGCGGAAGACGGCGCTTCGTAAACCCGGGTTTGCAGGACCTTGTTGTCATCCACTTGCCAACTCCAATAGCCTTTGCGTCCGCTCCACAAAAGGTGGATATCGTCGCCTATGGTTTTCAATAACGGATGGGCAACAATGGGACGGCTTATTTTTTCCAGAACGCGAATAAGGGTGTTTTTGTCGCGGGCCATAACACATTTGTGTCCGTCCACCGCCATATAGGGATAGGATTTCCTGGCCGTAAGCGGATAGAAACGGGCGGCGAAGGAAACGGAATCGGGATTGGCGTAGATTTTTATATCATCTATCACATCCACCGGTTCACCCTCCGGAAGCAGGGACGCGGCCTCCTCCGACCAAAGAAAAAGAAAAGGCGATTTCCCCGGCACCATGGCCACCGCCTTAACGGATTTGTATTTGCGCACATCCAATGGTGTCACCCGGTAACCGGATGCTTTCTTAAAGGCTTCCCATTTTTTGGACCAAACGGGAAAAGATTCGGTAAACCAAGCGGTAAAATTTCCGAAATGCAAGAGATAGGGAACGGCTTCGGTGCCGCCGGGAGCCAAGCCGTCGAACACTTCGGAAAGGCCGTGCTGCTGGGGGTCGGTGATCCCCAACCCGTAGAATACTTTTTGTCCGGGGGCTTCCACATCCCAAATCCACAGGTCGCCGGCGTTTTTTTCCAGGAAATCATTGCCGCAAGGACGAAAACGGGGATTATAAATATTCGAAGGTCGAATGTACCAAAAAGCAAAGGCTTCCTCGTTGCGGTTGCGGCGAAAGGATGCTTCGTCCTTATCCGGCAAAAGGCTCCATCCTCCGCGCAAATATTTTTCCATGGCCTTGCGGTCGGAAGTAAATACCCATACCGAATCCGAAGGGTAATAGAAGACGGGGACTTGGTCGAGGCTCAGGCGGAAGAAAACCTTTTGGCGGTAGGTGAGGCGCATAGTGGAATCGGCATCGAGGGTATCGGCGGGATAAAGGAAGGCCAAAACCAGGGTTTCGGTTTTGCCGGGAATCCATTGGATGGTGGAAGCGCGCCGGGGTTTTACCCGGGCGATAAGGCGGCGAAAGGCCGGTGGTGTAAATTTTTCAAACAGCACGTCCTGTGGTTTGGCGTAAAAACGGTCGTCGTTCCATTCGTAGATATAACCGGCGGCATTGAGGTGTACGGGATGCCGGGGTTTTTCCTTTGTTCCGGTGCAGGCGCCTGCCAACCAAATCAGCGGAAGCACGAATATCCAAACAAATCGCCTTATTTTTTTCTTGCCAACCATAGAAGCGGATTCAGTTTGTTGAGGTTTTTGAAAATTTTGAATTTAAGCACATAAGTTCCGGTGGACGGATCTTTGGCCACGCGGCCTATGTATTGACCTTTCTTGACCTTTTGACCCTGACGCACTTGCACGTCTTCCAGGTTCAGGTAAATGGTGATATAATTACCGTGACGGATATGAACGGCCGTGTTGGCCCCGGGAATTACCTGAATCATCATCACCTCGCCGTCGAAAATATTGTACACTTTTTCGGAGGGCGGTGTGGTGATATGAATACCCGAATTGGTGATTTTGACGTTTTTGTAAACCGGGTGTGGCTGCACACCGAAGCGCCGCGACACATATCCGTGCTTAACGGGCCAAGGCAAGCGACCCTTGTTGGCGGCAAAAGATTTGGCCAATGCTTTGCCTTCGGGTGTTAGGGCGAATTCGCTACGGCCTTTCTTACCGCGGGCACGGTTGCGCCGGGCGATTTCCCGGGCGATGAGTTTGCGTATCTGCCGGTCGATGCGGCGGGCTTCACGTTGCTTGCGGCGGATTTGGGCGATGTAATAGGATTTTTTCTTGCGCAGGCGTTCGATAAGTTGTTTTTGTTTATGTTGCTCGGCCAGCATTTGGCGTTTTTCGTCGTTGAGGCGCGTGAGCATGTTTTGCTTGCGATGGCGCTGGGCGGTCAAACGCCGTCGAACGGCCTCCACTTCCTGGCGTTTGGCTTCGATTTCGTCGGCTTGGCGTTTGAGATAATCGGCGTATTCGCGAATGTAACGCACGCGACGGACGGCTTGTTGGAAATTATCGGCCGAAAGGATGAAATAAAGGATTTTTTCCTTACCTGAAATTTTGTAGGCCTTGCGAACGGCTTCGGCATAGTTTCTTTTCAAAGTGTCTAAATCCTTGCCGAGCATGCCGAGTGAATCGTTTTTTTCCTTGATCAACACATTAATATAATGTAATTCTTTTTGCAGGTTGTCGATCAATTGTTGTTGATAAGCGATTTTCTGCTTACGCATTTGATAGACTTCCAGGGCGTTTTTCTCGGTGAGTTCGGTTTGTTGTAATTGTTTGCTTATGCGATGGATTTGTTCCGAAAGTTGGCGGCGTTTTTTTTCCAATGCACGGCGACTCTGTCCGTAAGTCACGGAAAGACCCAACAGTAAGAAAAATCCGGAAAAAAGCAGACGTCTGAGCACCCTGAAAGAATTTGCGTAAATTTACGTATAAATTTCCTACCCGAAATCCAGTTCCAATTGCGGAAAATTGGGATGGAAACTACGGCGGTGATAAGGAGTAATTCCATGCCGGAGAATGGCTTTTTTGTGCTGGGGGGTGGCATAACCCTTGTTCCGGTCCCAAGCGTAATGGGGATGTTTGCGGTGAATGGTTTTCATAAAATCGTCGCGGAAAGTTTTGGCCAGGATGGAAGCCGCCGCGATAGACAGGTATTTGGCATCGCCGTCCACCACGGTTTGATGCGGAATACGATGAAAATCCTTGAAACGGTTACCGTCCACGATAATAAATTCCGGAGTGGTTTTCAGGTACGACAAAGCACGGTGCATAGCCAAGATGGAGGCATTGAGAATATTGATGCGGTCGATGACATATTGCGACACGAAGGCCACTTGCCAAGCCACGGCTTCGCGCATGATAACCTCACGCAGCATATAACGTTTTTTTTCGCTGAGCTGTTTGCTATCGTTTAAATCGGGATGACGAAAGTCCGGCGGCAAAATAACGGCGGCCGCCACCACGGGACCCGCCAAAGCACCTCGTCCGGCCTCATCGGTTCCGGCTTCCAAAAGGCGGTCGGAAAAACGGGTTTTTAGCATTTTTCGAAAAAATTTATTTACTTTGTTGTTTAAATAAGTCCGAAAACAAATTTAAGACAAATCCTCATGAAACGCCTTAGCCTGTTTATATTTTTCTATTTTTTTGTGCATCAGAGTTTTGCACAAACACGCCAGCAATGTAACCTGCTGGAAACCTCCAACGATACATTGATTACCTGCCTGAGCGATTCACCTTGCGTTACGCTTCATGCTTACGTAATGGAAGGAATTAATGTGGGAACCAATACTTACCGAATCGAAAACCAAACTACCTGTCCGCTTCCGCAATCCAATATAGGTACCATTACCAATATCACGGAAGACGACCGCTGGTCGAGCATCATTAACTTGCCTTTTACCTTTTATTTCTTCGGACAACCTTATACGCGGCTTATCATCGGTGCCAACGGAGTCCTTTCGTTTGATTTAAACAGAAGTTCACCGCAAACCCAAAGGCCGAACGATTTTTGTCAATGGAGTTTCGACGAGCAAGCACCGAACACCAACTTATTTCGTAATACCATTTTCGGAGCTTTCCATGATGTGGACGTTCGTTACGGCGGAACCATCCGTTATTATGTAGCCGGAAGGGCTCCACAACGTATGTTCGTGGTGGATTATGACCATGTAGCTCATTTTCAATGCCACGACCTGCATACATCCCAACGGGTTATCCTTTACGAATCCACCAATGTAATCGACGTACAAATCATCGACAAACCCACCTGTACAAGCTGGAACAACGGCAACGCCCTTATAGCCATCCAAAACGAAGCCGGAACTGTGGCTTATGTGCCGCCGGGACGTAATACCGGGCCCTGGTCGGCCCGAAACGAACTATGGCGTTTTATTCCCAACGACCCGGGTGGAGGTCAGTTTACCCTTACGTGGTACGATATGAATAACAATGTATTGGGAACAGGCGACACCTTGCGCGTATGTCCCGCCACCACCACAAGTTATCGCGTGGAATTGGCCTTCGATGTAGGCAACCAACATTACACCACTTCCGATACCGTAACCGTTAACGTGGATTATTCCCATGACGAAGTGGACCTGGGTCCCGACCGGGAGCTCTGTATTCACGACACCCTTACGCTGGACGCTACCGTGGCCAACGCCACCGCCTACCAATGGCAACGAAACGGAAGCGATATTCCCGGCGCCAACCAAGCCGTTTACCACGTAACCGAACCGGGAACCTATGCCGTGCAAGTGGAAATCGGCCTCTGTCATACCAGCGACACCATTAACGTTACCTATTCCGATTATCCCATTATCGATCTGGGACCGGACATCGAAGCCTGCGCCGGCGATACCGTTACGCTGGACGCCACACCGAGCAACCAACACGGCAACGAAACCTACGAATGGTCCAAAGACGGAACCGTCATATCCGGAGCCAACGGTCCCACCCTCGACGTTACCGAAACGGGAACCTATGTGGCTACGGTCACCAACAACGTATGTACCAATTACGACACCATCTACGTACATTTCCAAGACCCGCCGCCCCTGGATCTGGGTCCCGACCAAATCGTCTGCTCCTACGACGATGCCGTCGTGGCTTCCAACATCACCGACGGCGACGCCTACATCTGGGAAGTGAACGGAACCACGGTCAACACCACCGACACGGAAATCACCCTCAGCGGAACCGGCGAATACGACGTGGTGCTCACCATGACCAAAGGCGTTTGTACCGTAACCGATTCGGTGCATGTGAAAATTTTATCACCCATCGTCATCGATGCGCAACCGGAAATCTACGGCATCCTCAACGTAACGGCCTCCGGCGGTTTGCCCGACTATCAATACGCCCTCAATGACGGCAACTACCAAAGCACCGGCCATTTCGAAGAACTGCCCGACGGCGACTATACCGTACACGTACGCGATGCCAACAACTGCGAGGCCGACACCCTGGTGCACGTCATCAACCTGATTATTCCGCCCTACTTTACACCCAACAACGACGGCACACACGACACCTGGCGCATCATCAATTCCGAATACACACCCGACGCCGACCTCTACATCTACGACCGCTTCGGACGGCTCGTCAAACACATGAACACCGCCATCGACCAAGTGTGGGACGGCACCTACAACGGCCTGCCGCTCGGCAGCACCGATTATTGGTTCGTGCTCGTCTTGCCCAGCGGACGGGTCTATAAAGGCCACTTTGCGCTTATCAGATAACTCCGGTTTGCGTCTTATAAAACATATCATCCCGTTTATCCTCGTCGCTCTGGCGAGGATAAACGCTTATGCACAGGAAGATTTGCGCCTGTGGTCCCAAGGTCCGCTAAGCTGGAAAGATTTCAGCCTGCGAGATTCCACGCCCACCGTTTCGCGCCTGGCCTATATTCTGAACATGCGCCAAGGACGCCAACGCTACGGCGACACCATTGCCCTTCGCTACTTGGCCCATGCCGCCATGGACCCGCAACGCTCCTATTTCAACCGCCGCTTCCTCAAAGAGGAATACCTGCGCTACAACCAAATCATCTTCGACCTTACGGAACTCTACCGCCGCAAACTCCAATACGCCCTCGACCGCCTCGACAAACCCTACGAGGCATGGACCTTATGGTACCGCTACAAAAACGAATTGGACGACCAAGTGACCAAATTCAAGGAAGAATCCTGGTTCGGCCAGCGACCCGAAGTCATGGACGAATGGGAAATACGCATCCGCAACCAAATGGAACAATATCCCGGCGGCCCGCCCGCCTACACCCTCGACCGGTGGACCTTTACCGAAAGGCTCGGCATAACATACCTCTGGCCCGCAGGTACACTCGGCCGCTACCTGAAACCCGGCGGCGGCGTGGAAGTGGATTTGGGTTTGAGCTACGGAAATTACCAATTTATGATGCTCGCAAGCGCCACCGGCAACCGCGTACGCGCCGCCTACGATACCACCTGGACCGAAGCCAAACACGCCGGTTTCGTGGCCATTGAACTCATGGCCGGCTACAAACAAACCTCCGGTAAACATACGTTGACTCCCATGGCCGGCCTCGGATATTGGTATTTAAGTGCCAACAAGGATCAATCCGACGAAAATGCTTTCAGCTACCAACGTTGGTCGCCCGGCTTGGGACTGGCTTATGTATATCGCCACCGCTCATTTCTGCGATTTATCCCGCAATACAAAGACCGTCAATATACGGATTGGTCTTTCGGTCTCCAATTTACGGTGTCCAAACCCGCCTTTACGCCGGATTTGAAAGGATACCTGTTCCGCTTAGGCTTGTTTTGGGAAATGAATTTCCGCAGCCTGCATCTTCCGGAATAAAGAAAGATTTATGTTCGATAAAATTTTTTTCTAAAAAATTAATTGAATTAGACGCTTTATTAATACAACTGTGCTACTGTAAAATAAGTGATTTTTAGTTATGTTCTTTTGTCTTGATACAAAAGAACCAAAAGATCAAGGCAAAAATATGCTTCCTTGCGCCCTTTTCTGTCATGAGAAAATCTAGCAAAAGACGAATTTCTTGCAGAAATTATTGACAAGCACTTTTGCTGATTTTCTACCATGACAGAAAATTCCCGCCGGCGGCCGGCCCGCATTTTTGCCAGGCCAACGCGCTTATCCGCCAAATGGCGGATTTAGGTTTTTTCTTATCATTACCCGTTTACATTTTTTTCATGATATTTTTCCATGTGTTATTTAAACGCCTAATACTAAAAATTAAGGCGTTACGGACGGACCATATCTTCCACATCTTCCGGTGAGAGACTGTAAGTCAGTTGGTGTTTATAATATTTTCCGTCCTTCAAAAACACATGCAATCCCGGACCCAAAGGCAAGGTGTCGCATTTGGGACAAACATCGTTCATAAAGTCCATAAACCTTTTCTTCTTCAATATGCCGTACTTGGGATATTTTTTTACGTTCATCAAAAAAATGGTCTCGTCATCGTAGCCGTATTTTTTCTTAAAATCGTCCAATTCATGGTCCACCTTTTCGGTGTACAACATATCCGCCACCAGGGTATAGTCCACCTTTTTCCGCTTCAACATATCCAATTCCTTTCGTATCTCCGGCGCATACCTCGGCGTACCCGGACAACCGGGATCGATAAAAATAATCACCGAATTAGGCTTGTCGCGTTTGATTTCTTCCGGTGTAATCTGCGGCGCATGGGAACGATAATCCAAATTTTCCTTATTAATACTGCAACTTCCCGCCACTAAACTCATGAAAATAAAAAAAATAAGTTTTCTCATATTTATTTGATTTTCGGCAATTGATCTTCACTGATGCCCCATTCTTTCAGAAAATCGTAATTGAGCAGATAAATTTGTATGTCAGGATACCGGCGTAAGACCTTCACCCAGTGAAATTGGTTCTTGTTGTTCATTCTTCCGGTATATTTTACAAAGGAAATCACCACCGTGTATTTGGCGTTTGCGGTTTGAACGGGATTTTCACGGCCTTGTTCATCCGTCAGCAAAGGATTGATCCGGTCGATATGTATAACGGAATCCGGCAT
>JAADEB010000141.1 GCA_013153655.1 Chlorobiota bacterium | reverse complement strand
AACGCCTTTTTTATGTAGTACCGCTGGCTTTGTTGCTCATCTTCGTTTTGCTCTATTTCGCCTTCGACTCGGTCAAACTCTCGGCCTTGATCTACACGGCCATTCCCTTGGCCACCATTGGCGGTATTTGGGCACTATGGTTGCGCGACATGCCATTTAGTATTTCGGCCGGTATCGGTTTTATCGCCTTATTCGGTGTGGCGGTGTTGAACGGTATTGTGCTTATTGAGCATTTTAGAGAATTACATGAAAAATACAACGATATGAATCAACTAATTATTCAAGGAGCCAAGGACCGGATGCGTCCCGTTCTGCTCACGGCATTGGCGGCCATGGGCGGCTTCCTTCCCATGGCGGTATCGCAATCGGCAGGGGCAGAAGTACAACGGCCTTTGGCTACGGTGGTGATCGGAGGACTATTTACTTCTACGCTCCTTACGCTCATGGTGATACCGGTGCTCTATGCGCTCTATATCAAACCACCTTCACGCAAACGCAAACGTACGGGAGACAAAAATTTCTTCTTTTTCCTCTTTCTCTTGGGTGCCGCCTTCTCCTACCCCGCCAAAGCCCAGGACGGCGAATGGAAATCCTTGCTCGACACGGCTGCCGCACGCCATCCGGCCATCCTAAAAGCCGAAGCTATGCTCCGCGGAGCCGAAGCACAACGGCACGGCATCCCTGAAATGAAAAAAACATTCATTACTTACGAAAACGACCCCACCAATCCCGATCCAGCCAACGGATATGCTTATAAGACATTCACCCTGTCGCAAGGATTTAAATTTCCGTCATGGTATGCGGCGCAGAAAAAAGAATTGGACGCGGCCTACCTGAGGCAACAGGCTATGTATGAATTGGAAAAAAGACGCGTGTTCCGTGAGGTATCTTTGCTCTATTTTGATATTTTGTACGAAAAAAATTTGTTGCGTACTTACAATAGACTCGACAGTCTCTATGCCTCCTTCGAGCAAGCGGCACGCCGGCGTTATGAATTGGGAGAATCCAATCGCTTGGAATTTCTTACCGCGCAAGCCAAGCGAAAACGTATCGGCTTGAAACGCAAGCAGGTTCAAACCCGGTTGGAAAATTATCGTCGCCAGCTAACCGTGCTATTAGGCATTTCTTCCAATAACAAAAATTACATCATTCACTCCGACTCCCTCTACCTCTTGCCACCTCCTTCACCGGACACATTGGACAATTCCTATAAATGGTTATTCGACGCACGCGAGCGTGAAGCCTATTATGGATGGAAAAAGAACCGCAGAAATCTTTTACCGGATTGGCAAGTGAGTTTCTCGTATGGTAACAATTTTCTACCGGGCCATTCCACCTACCGGGCCTACATGGTGGGTATCGGCATTCCTCTTCTGGGAGGAAGCCGCCGGGCCGCCGCTAAACGGAGCCGCCTACAATGGGAAAGCATCCGGTATGACAACCTGTTGCTCCAACGGCGCCTCCGCATCCAAAAGGAAAAACTCCTGAACGAATGGAACTATTGGCAACAACAAGCGGCATATTACAAAAACGAAGGCCGAAAATTGGCCGCTCAATTATTCCTGAGCGCTCAAAAGGCCTATAAAGCCGGCGAAATCGATTATTTCCGGTATGTGCAAACCCTGGAAAATGCCATGGAAATCGAAACGGGCGCCTTGGAAGCCTTTCACCAATACAACACCAAAGCAATTAAACTTAAATACTTAACATTCAATTAGTATCAATAAATCATTTTGTCTTCATTAACTTAAAAAATTATCATCATGAAACATACATCTTTCATATTTCTAATGCTTTTTACGATAATGCTCTCCGGCGCTTGCCAGAACGGCGTTGAAAACGAAAACCCCGTCGCCACAACATCATCGGAGCAAAAAACAGATAATCCCACAAACGAACATTTCATCCATATCACCCCCCGACAGTTTAAGGCAAATCACATGCAATGGGGAACCGCCGGAGAACACGAATTCGCTTCCTTTGTTCGTACCAACGGCATGATTGGCGTTCCTCCGAAGAATAGGGCGGCCGTAAGTCCCGTCTTCGGCGGCTACGTACAGTCCATGAACCTCATTGAAGGTGATTACGTGCGCCGCGGACAAGTGCTTTTCACTCTCAGCAATCCCGAATATATCGAATGGCAACAACGCTATTTGCAACTGAAAGAACAAAGCGCATACCTCAAATCGGAATATGAACGCCAAAAACAACTGTACCGGGAACAAATCAGCTCGGCCAAAAATTTCCTCAAAACCCAAGCGGACTACAAAACGGCTTTGGCCGGCAAAAAAGCCTTGGAAAAGAAACTGCGTATGTTGGGCATCGACCCCACTTCACTGACGGAAAACAATATGCGTTCCACCGTATCGGTACGTGCTCCCATCAGCGGTTATGTTTCGGATATTAATATCACCAAAGGCGAATTCACCGGAACGGAAAAACCCGCCATGGAAATATGGAATACAAACCATAAACACGTGGAAATCAAAGTTTTTGAAAAAGATATTCACAAAATCCGTAAAGGGCAAAAATTTCTGTTCAACCTTCCCAATAATCCGGAAAAAACCTATACAGGCACTATTTTCCTCATAGGCAAAAAAATCGACCCCGTAAAACGTTATGTCAATGTTCATGGCCACATCGACAGGGAAAAAGAAGCCGGAGATCTGCTTCCTGAAATGTTTACCGATGTACGCATCATTTACGAGACACGGCGGGCACAGGCTTTACCCGAAACCGCCGTCCTGGACGAAGGCGATATGAAATTTATCCTGGTCAAAAAAGGCGAAAAAGACGGAAAAATAATCTTGGAAAAAATTCCCGCCAAAACCGGCAAAACATATGAAGGATATGTGGAAATCCTCAGTCCGGTGCTTACAAAAAAAGATACGGTGCTGGTCAAAGGAGGATTTTTTCTACTGCGTGGAGACGAAAGCGGTCATGAACATTAAATCAATATTGGGTGAGACCATAAATAGTTTAGGAAAAGATTAAACCGGTATTCCCGTCCGCTTATCACCAACGGTTGATAATTATTGAGGCAGGCCTTTCCAATAGACCGGGATAGGTTTAAAAAAATAATTCCTATATTTGCACGCAATTTATTTAACGCAAGTTACACAGTATGAAGAATCATTACGAAACGGTTTTCATTTTAACTCCCGTTTTATCTGAGGATCAGGTAAAGGAAACCGTGCAAAAGTTCAAAGATTTTCTCACCGAAAAAGGTGCGGAAATCATTTGGGAAGAAAACTGGGGGCTGAAAAAATTGGCCTATCCGATTCAACACAAAAAGACCGGATTCTACTATTTGATGGAATTCAAAGCCGATCCGGAACTCATCCAACGCCTCGACCTGGAATTTCGCCGGGACGAGCGCGTTATGCGACACTTGGTAGTGAAATTGGACAAATATGCCGCCGAGTGGGCTGAGAAACGCCGTAAGAAAATCCAACAAAAACAAAAAGCCTAAGCCTTATGTCGTTACTGGGAAATAACAAGAAGGAAAGCGAAATCCGTTATCTCACCCCGCTGGATATCGAAACCAAGAAGCAGGTTAAGAAAACCGACCGCCTGAAAAAATGGGGCATCAAATACGTGGATTACAAAGATCCCGATTTTCTGTTGCAATTCGTCAACGAGCAAGGCAAAATTCTGCCGCGCCGTATTACCGGACTGAGCCAGCGCAACCAACGCCGCGTGGCACAAGCTATCAAACGTGCACGTCACTTGGCACTTCTGCCTTTTACTACGGACCTTTTAAAATAATGACGCCATGGAAATAATTTTGCTGAAAGACGTACCCAATCTGGGTTTTAAAGACGACGTGGTGGAAGTGAAAAACGGCTACGCGCGCAACTACCTCATTCCGCAAGGCTATGCCAAAATGGCTACGCCCGGCGCCAAAAAAGAATTGGCCGAAAAACTCCGCCAACAAGCGCATAAGGAAAAAGATATCATCGAAAAAGCCAAACAACTGGCCGAAAAACTCAAAGAACTGGATATCAAAATTCCCGCCAAGGCTGGAAAAATGGGCAAACTCTTCGGTTCGATCAACAACGCCGACCTGGAAAAATACCTCCAAGAAGCCGGCTTCGACATCGAACGTAAATTCATCAAAGTGGTGGGCGGCAACGTCAAACGCCTCGGTAAATACAACGCCGTGGTACGCCTCCACCGTGAAGTGATCGTGGATCTGCCCTTCGAAGTGGTGAAATTGGAGGAAGAAAAACCTCAAAAAACCGAAGAACCCGTTCAAGAAACGGCCGAACAAGTTCAAGATACCACCAAAGGAGACAATAGTCCGGAACAAGTTTCCGAATAAACTTTGGCATAACTTTTGCCCCTTTTGCTTTGATTTGTAAAAGGGGCTTATTTTTAAACCAATTATTTGTTAAAATATTTATATTTGAAACATAAGTAACATTAAAAACGAATGCTATGAAAAAATGGATTTTACTTATCAGTCTCAATCTCATGACATGGAGCTATTTGTCTGCTCAGGAAACCGCACAAACCGGTGATTTGATCCAAGGAGGCGTGGCGGATGCCAACAAATTGGTTGATGCTTACATTGCGCCGCTCAATAAGGCTCTTATTTACAGCCTGGGAGAATTCAATTATACCGGCTTTAACCGCTTCGGTGACAAAAAGTTTTCCGTAGGTTTTAAAACCGTTTTTCTTATTTCTCCCGAATCCGATCGCACCTATCACGTTAACGCCTTAAACCTGGAAACCCTGGAAGCCGAAGATCCCAACAACGATGAAGCCCAAACCATCTTCGGCGACTCTACCTCCTACATTTACATCCAATCCAAGAAAAAAAGCCAATTTACCGGCGAACCCGCTTTCAAATTCAAATCCCCCACCGGTTCCGGCTATCCCGGATTTCCCATCCCCTACATCGACCTGAATTACAGCACCGCCAAATGGAATTTCTCTCTGGGATTAATCCCCCTGGTTCCCGTTCCTACCACCGACTTGAATATTTTCATGGTGCGTGGAGCAGCCCAATACAACCTTACTTCGGCCATCGGCCTCGATGAAAAAAAACATGAAATTTCCGTAGCAACAAGCGCCGGATATTTCCACGGTTATTCCCTCCTGGATGTAAAACCTTCTGGCGTAACGGTAAACGCTTCCACTTCTGGAAATCAAAGCGGACCGTACGATAATCAAAAATTATTGCTCGACTACACTTCCTTCTCCTTAGCTACGCATTATGCCTACCTGTTCGGAAAACATTACCGCATATATGTGGGAGGTGGTATGGTGGCCGGCAATTCAAGCTTAAAACTCGTGGGCACTTATCCCATATACGAAAGCGACCCCACCGGCTCGTTCTCCGTCGTTGCAGAAGATATCGACGATCCGCTCGACATCCAAAATGCCTACTTCGCCGCCTTCGGTGAAGCCGGTATTCGTGCCGATTGGAAAAAATGGTATCTCCAACTCCAAGCCAATATCGGTAATTACACCGGTGGAAGCCTGGGTATCGGATACAAATTCTAATCCCTCATAATTCAAAGCCGAAAGCCGCCCCCCAAGGCGGCTTTTTTATTCCCCGGATTTAAAAATAAAATGCCATTAACCGGTATTTTTATGCCGGCTACCAACACCTCGTCCCTAACGGCCTACCTACACTACGACCCTCCGGGACTTAGCGGATTTTTCTTATTATTCATTCTACCAACACCGCATCCTTCTCACAACAGGATCCTTGCTGGACGGGACTTAGCTGGACGATTTTTTATATCCTCAATACGAGAAAATCTATATTCCGCATTTGCTGTTTTCCGCTCCCGGAAATCGCATCCGTAACCGGTCACCTGTCAAAAAAACACTAACCGACAGAACAAACCAATAACGGTCAACGCCATTTAGACAAGTTTACTCCTCCACCGGACGCCAGCGCTTGCTCAATTCCAGTTTTTCCTGCATGGAAAACAGGGTGTAGGTTCCCTTGGACCAATCGGTTTTTTCGGGACGGAAAAGATAGAGGCTCGAAATCCAGCCGGTTCGGTAGGTTTTTCCGTCGGCAAAGCGGTAGGCGTAATAACGCAATTGATCTTCGGCAGCGTCGAAATATTCGGTATAGACGGCCTTATCGTCGGCGGTGAGGAATTTCATATCACCCGAATTTTGCAACGCGAGCCACGGACTTGCCTGAATACGGCGGTTGACCGTATCGTTCCAAATCACGCGTCCGCAAAGCGGTGCGTTGCAGGGAGCGCCTTCATGCGGTTTTAACTGGATAATCAAGGCTTCGCCGTTGGGAAGCGAGCGACGCTCTACATGAAACACCACAGTGTCGGCCAAAGAAGCGGCCCGCGGAACCAACCGGCGGTCCAAAAGCAGGCTGCGCTCCTTGTCGCTCAATTTGTCGGTCCATTTTACCTTAGGCTTACAGGCTTGGGTGAGGATGAATCCCGCCACGACGACCGTCCAAAAGATATATTTAATTCCTTTCATCTTTATCTCTTTTGTGCAAATCCAGAAGAAAACGCATGGTATCCACTCCGTCGGCATAGTCCCACAATTCGGGTTGCTGCGTGGTACCGAAAGCAACGGCGCCGGGAATATCCGCCCCGGACACCACCACTTGGATTTTGTCCTTGTCATGAGCCAGAATTTTCTTCACATCTTCCAAATCGTCGTAATGCTCATAGAACAACACGCCAATGGGTGAGGCATAGCGGTGGTCGCGTTTGAGCAACACCAAACCGTTGTCGATGAGGGATTGGCGCTCGGCCTCGTCGGTGCTCATGATAAACACGGCCTTGTTGTAATCGTAATTGTTGCGGTATTTTTTATCGTCGATATAATGACCGTAACGGAGCAAGGCCTTGAAGAGGCGGTTGAGGTCAAAACCGCGCGGCACGAACATTTTGGACACATTGCGGCAACCCAAACCGTAGTAGAGCATGATGTCGTCGGCCAGTTTTTCCAATTCTTCATCCGTTTCGTTGCCCGTAAGCACGGCCACGCCGTTACGGTTGCGGCGGATGATATGCGGATATTTACCGAAATAATAATCGAAGTAGCGCGCCGAATTGTCGCTTCCGGTGGCGATAAAAGCCTCCGCATCTTTCATCAAGCCGTCGCGGAATTCCACTCGTCCTTTCCATTCGGGATTGATATGTTCCAAATATTTCACCAAAAGCGGAATAAACTTGTTGTCGGATGACGACATTTTCACCACCGCCCTGTGTCCCGAAGCCAATACGGACAGCAAGTCGTGCAATCCCACCAAAGGAATATTGCCCGCCATGATGATACCGACTTTTTTGGGTTCGGGATTTTCGGGAAAATCGTAGGCGTCGAGCCATTTCCGGATTTTGTCTCCCTGCAAAGCGTCCGCCCAATAGGCGAAGGCGCGGCGAACGTTTTCCTCCGTAAACCAAGGATTGCTTTCGCGCGCCCGCTCCACGAGTATGTGCATGGGTTCGTAGAAAATGTCATTACCCGGAAGTTGCGCATCGCGGGAACCTTCCGGTCCGAATTGTGCCAAAAAACGGCCTAATTTCTCAAAATCTGCCTGTATGCTTTGTTTGGTCATTCAAAAAATAGTTATATTTGTCGCACTAACAAAGATAAACCAAAAAACCATACAACTATGGCACTCAAAATTACCGAAGACTGCATCAACTGCGGTGCATGCGTTTCCGAATGTCCCAACAACGCCATCTACGAACCCGGCGAACCTTGGCGCATGTCGGACGGAACTTGTATCGACGACGATACGGAACACGAACCTCTGTCGGAAGATTTCTACTACATCGTTCCCGACAAATGTACCGAATGTAAAGGTTTCTACGA
>JAADEB010000023.1 GCA_013153655.1 Chlorobiota bacterium | reverse complement strand
GTTCGTAGAGTTCCACCAGCAAACGCACGTAATCCGGATACAAGTCCGGTTCCATGGCGGCAAAATCCATACCGTTTTCCAAAAGACGTATGGCTTCGTCGTATTTTTTCAGTTTTTTGCCGGCTTCGGCGGTAATGTACACCAATCGCGGACGGAAAGGATATTTTTCCACGTATTCGTTACCTTTTTGCCAGACGTATTCCGCCGTAAAGCTACGGTGGCGCTTTACAAAATCATCCGCATCACGATCTTTGGCGATGCTTTGTGCGGACGGAGCGGTGGTGTTTTTCTCTTTGTTTCGGCCGGTGGTATCCGCATAATATTTCCGGTAGGTTTTCGCCCGCTCGGGGTCCAAGGCACAGGCTTTGTCCAAATATTCGGCGGCCGCTTGGGTGTTTCCCGAAGCGCGTTCCACCAAAGCCAGGTAGAAATACGGCGCTCCCACCGAGTCGTTGAGGCGGGTGGCCTGTATCAGGTCGTTGCGTGCCAGATCGTTTTCACGGCGGATGTAGTGATACACGCCTTGGAGGTAAAATTTGTTGAACGTTTCGTAAGTATTCGCCTTTTTCGATTGCGCCCGGAGGCCTTGAAGCGGCAAAAAGAACGTCCAAACAAGCATTATCAGAAACGGAATCCGTCTTTTCACTTTCGCAGGATTTTGCTGTAATCGCCCAAACTCAGCTCGCCTTCGAAATCTTTCACGTGGGTATGACTGCCGATCATGCTGCCTTTCAGGAGGCTGTTTTCCAGCAGATTGTTTTCGCCTATCAGGGATTCCTCGATACGGCCGCCTTCCACGCGTGTGCCGGCATGAAGCGACACATAGGGTCCCACGGTGGCGTTGCGTACCACCACGCCTTCTTCCACATAACACGGCGAAATGATGCGTGCATTTTCCAGGACGGCCTTGTCCGAAACCGGATTTTCGCCCTTGCGTGCAGCGATTTCCAGTACGTCGCGGTTGGTGGCCACGGCGGCTTTGTAGTTGCCGAAATCCATCCATCGATCGATGCCGGCCGGTTTGAATTTCATGCCTTTGCGCAACATGTTTTCCAATGCGTCGGTGAGTTGGTATTCGCCCGATTTCATGATGCCGTTGTCCATCAGGTATTGAATCTCGTTGCGTAGCACGGCGCCGTCGCGGAAATAGTAGATACCCACAATGGCCAGGTCCGATACGAATTCCTTGGGTTTTTCCACGAATTGCTTGATGTAACCGTATTCGTCCAATTGTACCACACCGAATTGTTCCGGCCGGTCCACCTTTTTGACCACGATCATGGAATCGGCTTCGGGATCTATCTCGATGCGTCCGTCAAACAGGGTATCGGCATAGGCCACAAACGTATTGCCTTCCAGGAATTCGGCGGCCATATAAATGGCGTGTGCCGTTCCCAAGGCCTGCTCCTGATAACGGATATGTCCTTTCATGCCCAAGGCGGCGGCCAGGTCCAACAGTTTTTGCTCGATTTCCGGCCCGAAGGCGGATTTAATCACAAACACCACGTTTTCCACCGGCGCTTCCACCGAGGCGGCAATGGTTTCCACCAATCGTTGCACCACCGGTTTTCCGGCCACTTTGATCAAGGGTTTGGGTACCGTCAGCGTATGCGGCCGCAGGCGTGTGCCCCATCCGGCCATGGGAATGATAATGTTCATATCGGACTATTTTTTCGCAATTTATCAATTTCCGTCCAAAAACATGCCAAAATGTTTAAAGTAAAATTTTATGTCACTTTCTGACAATTCAATAAGTTAACTTATAAAGCTACCGGAATAAATTTATATAAGATCGGTTCTGTACATTAGATTAATCCGTTTGGAAAAAATTCTTTTTAGAAGTGATAAAATTGAAAATTCTTTTGTAAATTTGCCTTCGCAAAATGCCCGAATGGCGGAATTGGTAGACGCGCATGATTCAGGGTCATGTGTCCGCAAGGACGTGCAGGTTCGACTCCTGTTTCGGGCACCCGGAGCTCCGTATTTTTACGGGGCTTTTTTTATGGAATGAAGGAAGAAACGGAAGTTTGTTTTTCTTTTAGTTTTCGTCAACCAGTTTCGCCTTCGACTTTACAATACTCAAATTCAATTCGTAACCGATAAGCAATATCAACGAAATCACATAAAACATAAATTGCAAAATCAGTAGGGCACCGATGGAACCGTAGAGTTGATTATACCGGTTAAAATTCAAAATGTATAAGCCGTACAGGTAAAATCCCACAATGATAAAAATAGAGGTCAATACGCTGCCGGGCGAAATAAACGGCAATTTCTTACCTTCTTCGGTACCGAAATAATAGATCATGGACACCGACAGCAAAATCATCAGGAAGTAAATAATTCGTTTGGACCAATAGACCCAACCGGAAATATCGTCCACCAAACCCTTTTGTTTGAGCTGGTAAATCCAAATTTCAAAATAAATTTCCAAGGAAATGGCAATGATAATAATGACAATAAGAAATAGGGCAATCAGCAGGGCAAAGCCATACTGTTTGTAGAAAATGCGTTTGCCGGTTACCTTGTTGATGGACGACTCAAAACCCGTCAGTAAGGCATTGATCCCGTTGGCAAAAAACAGCACGGACAAAATCAAACCCAAGGACAAAATGCTTTCTCTGCGGTGCATGGCCAGGTCGTAAATAATATTATTGAAAAATTCATGCGTTTTGGGTGGCAACACATCGTGCAGGAAAGTCATAAAGTCCTGCTGAAATCCCGGTACCGGAATAAAGGCGATGGCACTGAGCATAAACAGCAGAAAGGGAAACATGGCCATAAAAAAATTGTAGGCAATGGCCGAGGCGCGCATGGTCAGGAACCCGCGAATAATACCGCGAAAATAGAGGCGAAACAGGTCATATACATTCAACTGCGGAAAAAGCAACACCCGCGTACGGCGCAATTTGTGTTTCCACATGGACGCCCATTGTTGTCGTTTGACACGAATGCGAGTGAGCCATCCTTTCATGATGCCTTAAGGTTTTGCATTAATATTTCCGGGTTATCGTCGAACATAACCTTGATTTCCCGTTTGCCGAAAAGGCGTATCACCCGCAGCACTTTTTCGTAACGTGCCGGTTCGTTGACGATAAACCCGATGGCCGTGGCATTGAACGAGGCGATTTTGGGAAAAATGTATTGAAACAACCACTCGAAAAACGTCTCGTCCACCAAGTGTTCCACGGGGCGCAAATCCCACAGGAATTTCCGGCTGCGTTTGTGGAGGCGATAGCCGGTAAAATTGAGCACTTCGTGGTAGAGGCCTTGCTTGTCCATATGGGACGCATATTCGGTAAACATGAAATGCATCAGGTGTTGCAATTCCAGGTAATTGACTTCCAAAAATTTCGAGCGGTAGATGATCATTCGTCGGCGGTTTCGGGTATCCAAAGATAGTTTTTTAAATCCGTAACGCAATGGTCGTGTACGGGAATGCCTTCGTTTTGCAAGAGGCGGGCCATGAGGTCCGGCGTTTCGAAATACCAACGTCCGGTAAGTTGGCCGCGGCGGTTTACCACGCGATGCGCCGGAACCGCCGGATTGAATTTCTGCCGGTTGAGGATCCACCCCACCATACGTGCACCGCGGGCGGTACCGGCCGCGCGGGCGATATGGCCGTAGGTGGTAACTTTGCCGCGCGGAATGCGGGCTACGATGTCCAGGACTTTTTCCTCGAAACTTTTCATGACGTCGGAGGCAAATAATCATCCCATTCCTTGGGACGCGGCTCATGTAATTTTCCGGTGCTTTTGGCCACCAGGGTCGCCACGGTGGCGTCTCCGGTTACGTTGATCACGGTACGCAGCATGTCCAAAGGCCGGTCGATGGCGAAGATAAGCGCCAGGCCGATGGGCAGTTTTTCGGGCGGAAATCCCAAGGCTTCCAACACAATCACCAGCATCACCATGCCGGCACCCGGCACGGCCGCCGCACCTATGGAGGCCAGCAAGGCCGTCAGGATAATGGTCAGTTGGTTTTCCAATCCCAGGCCTTCGGGCCACAACACTTGCAGGATAAACACCGCCGCCACGGCTTGGTAGAGGCTTGTGCCGTCCATGTTTACCGTAGCACCCACGGGCAACACAAAACCGGACACTTCCTTGTCCACGCCGATATGTTCCTCCACCCGCTCCATGGTAACGGGCAAGGTGGCGGCGCTGGAACTGGTGGAAAAGGCCAGCAACTGCGCGGGACTGAGTTGGCGGAGAAACCATAAGGGATTTTTGCGGGCAAACATTTTTACCAGCAACATGTAGAAACCGATCATCAACAGCAATCCCGCCGTAACGGTCAGTGCGTACCATAGCAGGCCGGACATAAGGTTCCAATCGCCGCCGGTGCTCACAATCAGGTGGGCGATCAAGGCAAATACCGCATAGGGTGCCATGAGCATAATCAGGTCCACCATTTTGAGGATAATCTCGTTGAAACCGTCGAAAAAGCTCTTGACCGTTTCCACCTTGTGGGCCGGCAACAGCACCATGGCTATTCCCAGAAAAACGGCAAAAAAAATCACTTGCAACATGCGGCGGTTGTCGGCCAGGGCGTCGAACACGTTGGCCGGCACCATATCCACCAGGAATTGAAGGGCCGGTTGCTCACGCGTACTCCGTGCGGTTTCGATTTTCTTTTGAACCTTTTCGCTGGACGAAAATTCGGTTTGCAGTTTTTCCACCGTAGCACGGTCGATACGGTCGCCGGGACGGAACGTATTGACCAAAATCAATCCGATGCTGATGGCCGTAACGGTGGTAAGCACGTACCAACCAAGTGTTCTAATACCTATTTTGCGGAATTGTACGATATCCTTCAAATCGGAAATGCCTTTCACCAGCGATGCCAGAATAAGCGGAACGGCTATCATTTTGAGCATACGCACGAAGATGGTTCCCCAAGGTTGGATCCAATGGTAGGAAAAATCCTTTCCCCACGAAGTGGCCGCCAACAGCCAGCCGGCTGCGGCACCGGCCAACATTCCCAGGAGGATTTGGGTATGAAGCGCCATTTTATGTTTGGCCATGAGCTTGAATTTTTTGCAACAAATAAAAATCCGCCAACACCAGCCGCGTCATACTTTCCACGATGGGCACGGCACGCGGCACCACACAAGGATCGTGGCGTCCTTTGCCTTCGATTTCCACGCGCTTTCCTTCGCGGTTGATGGTGGGTTGAGGTCGCATCAGGGTGGCTACGGGTTTGAAAGCCACGCGAAAATAAACGGGCATACCGTTGGTGATGCCGCCTTGTATGCCGCCGGAACGGTTGGTGGCGGTTCCGCCTTCGGGCAGAAAAATATCGTTGTGTTCCGAGCCATGCATACGGCTTCCGCCAAAACCGCTACCGTATTCGAAACCTTTCACTGCCGGAATGCTCAGCATGGCCGCTGCCAGGCGGGCTTGGAGCTTGTCGAAAACGGGTTCACCCCAGCCGGGCGGAACGTTTTTTACTACGCAAACGATTTGTCCGCCGAGGGTGTCGCCTTCGCGACGCGCCTGTTCGATGAGGGCGGCAAAGCGTTCGGCCGCCGCAGGGTCGGGTGTGCGTACGGCATGATCGTCTATGCGGCCAAGGTCCAATTCTTCCCACGAACGGTTCAGTTCTTCCGTGCCTACGGCATGTACATAGGCCGTAACTTCCACGTCCGGGATAAGCATGCCGGCCAATTCGCCGCCGATGATACGGGCCACCGTTTCGCGGGCCGAAGCACGTCCGCCCCCGCGCCAGTCGCGCAGTCCGTATTTTTGCTCGTAGGTGTAATCCGCATGCGAAGGGCGATAGGCGTCACGCAAATGTTCGTAGTCGGCGGAGCGGGCATGACGGTTGCGCACCACGAAGGCAATGGGCGTTCCCAAGGTGCGTCCTTCGAAAATGCCGGAGAGGAATTCGGGTTCGTCGGATTCGGGACGGGAAGTGGTCAACTTCGATTGTCCGGGACGCCGCCGCGCCAATTGGCGACCAATACGTTCAAAATCCACCTCCACACCGGCGGGCATGCCTTCCAATATGCCGCCTACGGCCGGTCCGTGCGATTCGCCGAAACTCGTCAATCGTAAAATCCTTCCGAAAACATTCGACATGCCACCCGAAATTTTTTAGCAAAATACAAAAAATCGTCCGTTTGCCTTGCCGTCCCTATAATTTTCCCGAATCCTCAGCTCTTTGGTTCCGCTTTATCCGTCCAATTCTGCGGCATATACGGCGTGCTTTCCGGTATTTGAGCAAGGTGTAGTCGAATGCATAGCGACCGGTAATCCATCCGGTTGTTCCGTCGCGAAATCCGCCTTTCAAAAAATACCATTTAATGAAGGCTGCAAGAGGATTTACAAGCATTTTAAACAAATAAGGTTTCTTGCCGCGCCGCACCAAATCCAAGGCCGCAATCCGGGTATAAAGTTCCAATTTGCGATGCATTTCCTCGCGGGTCTCGAAAGTATAATGGTGTACTTTCCCTTCCAAAAGACCCAAATTCCGGTAGCCGGACACTTCCTCGTGTACGGGACGCGAGGCCCGGAACGAAGCCCGGCTTCTGTCGTAAAGCCGTACGGGACGATCGGGCGAAACCACGGGATAAATATTATGTACGGGCTTCCCCAAAACATACCAATACCGGTTGAGGCGATATACTTCGTAGGGGAAATCTCTTTCTTTGACCGCTTTTACGGAACGGATAAAATCCTCGTCGGGAATTTCATCCGAATCCAAAAACAAAATGTGATCGTAACGGCATACCGATTCGGCAAAAAGTCGTTGGTCTTTGAAGTTTTTTAAAGGATGATAGATAAAACGAACGCCCGGAAAACCCCGGACGATAGCTTCCGTACCGTCGGTACTTCCGCTGTCCACCACCACCAAATCATCCGCCACTTGCGAGAGTTTTTCCAAAACGGGACGCAAATATTTTTCGCTGTTATGGGTAAGTATATAGGCTGATAATGGTTTCATTCAGGTTAAAACAAAGCCTTTGCTTCGAAAATGAAAGGTATTTTCTACAAAATTAATCATTTTGCAGCTTTTGTGCCTTGATGCTAGTTTTTGATAAAAAAAACCAGCTAACTTTGTATTTTAATTTATTCCAAATAAAATGAAAAAAGCCGTTCTGACCGTTATTTTATTGTTGTTATCCAATACTTTTATGACTTTGGCATGGTACGGCCATTTGCGATTTGCCAAAACTTCTTTTTTCCGGCACAAAGGCCTGTGGGCGATCATCCTGGTAAGTTGGGGCATCGCTTTGTTCGAATACGTGTTTCAGGTGCCGGCCAATCATATCGGATTTCGCGGCAACGGAGGACCTTTCAATTTGTTTCAGCTCAAAATCATTCAGGAAGTGATTACCCTTGCGGTATTTACCGTTTTTGCCGTGACGGTTTTCAAAACCGAACATTTTCGTTGGAATTATTTGGTGGCTTTTGTCTTCTTGGTTTTGGCCGTTTATTTTGTGTTTAAAAAGTAACAAAAATCGATAACCAATCATATTTTTCCTTATTCCCGTAAGAAAAAGTATCTTTGAAAGCCGAACGGGCCGAAAATCACCTAATTTATCGTGCCCTGCCTAAAAAACGAATACCATGCCTACCTACGGATTGACCATCAATACCATTGTCCCGGTACGTGCCGAACCCGACGACCGCGCCGAGATGGTGACCCAACTTTTGTTTGGCGAAGCTTTCGAGATTTTGGATACACGCCGCCAATGGCGCCTTGTACGGGCTGCCGCCGACGGATACGAAGGCTGGATCGATGAGAAAAGTTTTATGGACCTGAGCGCCGCCGATTACCGGGCCATGCAGGAAGAAACGCCGGTGTATGTGTTGGACACCGTAGCCAAACGCGGTAACGGTCAAAAATTGGTGAAAGGATGCCGCCTGCCTTTCTATACC
>JAADEB010000049.1 GCA_013153655.1 Chlorobiota bacterium | reverse complement strand
TAAAGTCCCGATTCCACGGTTACACGTTTTAACGGTTCAACGATTCAACAGAAATCATCGATTTCACGGTTTAACGATTCAACGATTTAACGGTTAAACAAATCTATTCGACTCTTCAACTGTTCAACTTTTCAACAAAACTATCGGTTTAACGATTTAACGATTCCACGATTTAACAATAACCTAAATCCTAAATCCCAAATCCCAAATCCCTAAAACAGTTAAAGTCAAGCTTGAAAATCGCTCAATACCGGATCTTCTCCCATTTATATTGGTAGAAAGGTGCCAATTCCATCAACAGGTTTTTCAGCAGTTTTTGATTGGCCGGTACGGGACCTTCCGAAAAGATTTGCACGATTTCATCCGCCTTGGCATCGAAAAATAAACGCAAAAGCAGGCCGGCGCGGGACGAACTCAATTTGGTCATTTGTTGCAGTGCATGAATAATTTGGGTTTTGGCTTCACGAGGTTTGTCGGCCATTTGGTCCAATCCCAGGCGGTGGTAGGTGTAGAAGGCGTTATGAAATTGGGTGTTTTGCGGATCCAGGATTTGGTTTACCCAGTTGATACGCGAAAAGAATTTTCCGCTGTGTTCCCAGCCCGGAGCGCCTGTTCCCGAAGCCATTTCCGCAATCTTTTGCGCTTGTTCGAAATAGGGTTTCCCGGCGCCGGTCTTGAAACTGTCGAAATCGTAGCCCAGAATCATGTAAAGATAATAGGCAATGGTGCCCGTCAGATTGCTGTCGAACGAAAATTCGTTGTATTCCAGCGGTTGGTATTGTTGATAGGAAAATTTGAAATTTTTATCCGAAACACTCAGCGTCAGGGTTTTGTAGGTGGAATTGTACACGGGTCGGTAAGCCGAAACATTCAGTTCGGCCTCGTAATTATTGCCTTCCACTTTGTGCAGGACAATATAAAAATTACATTCGATGCGTTCTTCCGGCCGGAAAATTTTTTTGGTCCAGTGCCGCTTGTTGATTAGGGTGGTCAAATCTTTTTCCAAGGTCTTGAAAACCGGCAGGTTGGAGGTGGGTAAGGCCGAGGCATCCACCGTTACCGTGGCCTTGAATTCCTGTGCTTGCACCCCGGTGAGCGGAAGCCAAAACCAAAAGGCCAAAAGAATGCTATAAATGTTTTTCCAATTCATGTAATATGTCGTAAGCCAGTGCTTTTTTGTCTTTGAGCGGGTACGAACGGGTGTTGCCGTCGCGGTGTATTACCGTGATTTTGTTTGTGTCGGTGGCAAAGCCCGCTCCGGGATCCCGGAGCGAATTCAGCACGATCATATCTGCATTTTTTCGTGCCAATTTTTCCTTGGCATTTTCCAGTTCGCGATCGGTTTCCAAGGCAAACCCCACGATTACCTGTCCCGGTTTTTTATGACGGCCGGCATAAGCCAGGATATCCGGATTGCGTACCAACTCTATGGTTAAACGTTCGTCCGCTTTTTTTATTTTGTTGTCTTTGACCTCCGCAGGCTGGTAATCGGCAACCGCCGCCGCAAATACGGCAATATGGCTGTTGTCCAACCGTTTTTTTACTTCTTCGAACATGTCGTTAGCCGAGGTTACGGGAACCACCTCGTAATCTTCGCTGCCGTCCACCACATGGTTTGGTCCGATGATCAGACTTACTTCGGCGCCGGCATCGCGAAAGGCCTCCGCCAAAGCTTTGCCCGTCTTGCCGCTCGAATGATTCCCGATAAAACGCACCGGATCCAAGTGTTCATAAGTAGGTCCCGCCGTAATGAGCACCTTTTTGCCGGTCAAATCGGGTAGGGGAGGACGGTTTTGGAAATGTTGGCGTATAAGTTCAAACAAGTGTTCCGGCTCCGGCATCCGCCCTTGTCCTTTCAGGCCGCTGGCCAATTCGCCTTCTTCGGCGGGAATCACCCGCATGCCGTAGGAAGCCGCCTTCGCCATATTGTCCCGTACGGCCGGATAGCGATACATTTCCAAGTCCATGGAAGGCGACAGCCACACCGGACACTCGGCCGACATCAGTACGGCCAAGGGAAAATTATCGGCCTGCCCGTTTACGATTTTGGCCAATGTGTTGGCCGTAAGCGGAGCCATCAAAATCAAATCCGCCCAATGCGCCCAAGCCACATGATTGTTCCATGTGCCGTCCGGCCGGCGAAAATCCATCCCCACCGGAGCACCCGTAAGGGTGGCCAGCGTAAACGGACTTACAAATTGCGCCGCCGCTTCGGTCATCATCACCCTTACTTCGGCACCTTCTTTTATCAGCAAACGCACCAGCAAGGGAATCTTATAGGCCGCAATGCCGCCCGTAATGCCGATTAAGATATGTTTACCCCGGAGTGCCAATCTCTGTCGGGTGTAAATTACTTCTTGTCTTGCTTGTCGTCTTCGAATTTCCAAGCGATTTTACCTTCCAACCATTCCTGCAAGGCCAAGGCCCAAGGCTTGGGAAGTTTTTCGTAGTAACGCGAAATATCAATCAATTCCTCATTCTCGAAGGTTTCCTGCAATTGTTCTTTAAGATCGTGGAATCCGCTGGATTTTTCCTTGTATTCCTCGGCCAGTTCCTGTTGGATTTGTTCGGCACGCTTAGCAATAATTTCAATGGCCATGTAAATGTTGCCCGTAGGTGCCGCAATCAACTTCCGGTTGATGGTTACGGTACTCTTGGGTGCAGTGTTGCGTGTGTGATTATCCATAATTATTGTTGATTTTTTAATTTTTGAACATAATTTTCCGCTTTCTTTATCCATTTGGATTCGGGAAAATCCTTCTTGAATTTTTCAAAATAGGCCAATGCCTGCTCCGTACGTTCCTTTTTTTTCGACTCCACACTGTTGAGCGCCAAATCCGCCGCTGCCAGAAAACGATAGTAAAGCACTTGCTCCTTGAACGGCGAACCCGGATGATCGATCAGGAAATTGTTGAACGCCTTGATGGCCGACTTCACATACCCCAAATCGTAAAACAATTTGGCATTCTCAAAATCCTTCCGGTTGAATTTGTAGATGGTCTTCTTGCTTATTTCCTTTACTTCCGGAGTAAATTTCGAATCGGGATAGGTTTTCAGGAAGCGTTCGGCCTCTTCCAGGGTTTTTTCCCCGTAGGTCAAATCGCGATAATATTCGGGTGTAAGCTTGTCATAACATTTGACAATATAATAATCGGCCTCTTCGGTTTTGCTGCTTTTGGGAAACAATTGTGTAAATTGACGAAATTCGTATCCGGCCGACATGTATTGTTTCAAATGATAGAGGCTCTTGGCTTTCATGAATTTGAGCCTTTCGTATTGCGGATGGGAAACATAGGCCTTCTCGGCCAGGCTAAATAGACGTTCCGCTTTGGCATACCGCCCCTTTTTGTACATTTCCACCCCCATTTTGTATTGCTTCACCGGGTCCTTGCTGTTGAGCGCCTTCTGGTAAGGACCGCATGAACCCAGCATAAATATCATGGTGAAAATCAATAAAATCCCGCTTGCTTTCTTCATAAGTTGGTTTGAATGTGCAAAAATAATAAATAATAACGAACCTTTTCGCCGTTTAGTCTTTTTCATCGTTCCGTTGAACCTCCGGAGCCTTTTCGCGAATGCGTTGCAGGATTTCCATGCGGTTCTTCACATTCAGCTTTTCATACAGGTGATGAATATGGGTTTTGACCGTATTGTTGCTGATATGTAATTCCCGGCTTATATCTTTGTTGCTGTAACCTTTCAGGATAAGTTCCAATATTTCCGCTTGGCGGCGCGTCAATTGATTTTCTTTGACCAATTTCGATACCACGTATTCTTCGTCCGTCAGGAAACCGCCCTTTTCTTTTTCCTCTTCCACGGGTTTGTCGTCAAGGTCTTTCTCATTCTGGCGCAGTTGTTCCAGTTGTAAAACATACTGTTGGATTTCCCGGTTGAGCCTTTCCAACTCCAATTCCTGATTCCGCCTGCGCAAGGCGAACATGTGCCATAAAAGCAATATAATAAACAGGCTTATGACCGCCGTCCATATGGCCACCCGTCTGTTCCATTTCGATTTTTTCTGAGCCCGTAACTTTTCCTTGTACAATTGATGAATCCGGCTGTCCTTTTCCTTGACCTTGTGAAGCACTTCCAAGCTGTTGATGCTCTGCAACGAGCGCAAGTTGATCATGCTGTCCTTATAACGTTCTTTTATCGTAAGGTAATTCAAGGCCTTCCTGTAATCTCCCGAGCGGCTGTACAAATCTTTCAAGGCATCGTAGGCCATAATGATATTTTCCCGCGACCCGATGTCCCTGGCAATTTGCAAACCCGTCAATATATAAGGACGCGCCTTCCGGTAGCGGTTTTCCTGAATGTATGTCCGCCCTACCATGATGTTGCCATTGGCAATATAACGCTTGTAATTATGCTTGGTAACGTCTTCTAATGATTGTAAATAATAATACCTCGCCTTAGGGTATTCTTGACGCTCGAAATAATATTTGCCGAATAAACTTAGTTCTATTCCCAGACTTTTTCCGTAAAGTTTATGCGCCAATTCCATCATTCTTTCCAAATAATATTGAGCCGAGTCAAATTGGTGCAGCATGATATAGGCTTCGGCCAGGTTGGCGTAATTGTATTCAATCCCTTTTATATTGCCCCGCTTGACTTCGATGGCATACGATTGATGCAGATACTTGATAGCCCGTCTGTAATCTCCCAAATCGATAAATACATTGGCAATTCCGTGCAGTGCAATGGCTTGGCTCTTAGGATGATGCACTTTCTCAGCCAAAGTTTTGGCCTTCATATAATATTCGAATGATTCGTTTTCCATGTTCAACTTCCTCAATGCCACCGCCAAGTTGTTCAAAGCGCTAATGTATTCCAAAGTATCCGAGGTGTATTCCAAATACAATATGGCGTGTTTATGATACTGTACCGCATCGCTAAACCGGTTTGCTCCCCGTGCCAGAACACCCTTATAGTTGTATACAATTCCCATCTGTAAGGGTGTAAGGCGTTGACTGTGAAGCAACGAATCCGTATATTTTTCGCGTTCGGGGGTAGGCAACTTTTTTAATTTCCTTAAAAATGCTTTCAAAATACGAGTATCCGGTCGTTCCCTAATCTCTTGATATATAGACATAATACTATCCGTCCGGGACTGTGCGGAAGCATAAATGAAGATCATCCCAATTATTCCCGCCAGAAATAATTTATGTATTTTTTTTTCGTAAAAAATCACCACTCTGTTTATGGCATAAAGATAGAAAAATTTTGTCGTGCACCCAAAAATTTTTAAAAATATATTTGATTTATTGGAAATAATTTATCGGGTTTACTTTTTTAATGAAATGTTAATACTCAACCGGGAATTTATTTGCTTTTAATCTCTTCTTTCAGATAAAGAAATTAATTATACCTCAAAGCTCTTATAATTTTAAAAATAAAAACCGACAAATCAAATAATAACTTAAAAAAATAAAAACAAGTTAAATATTTAACTTCATAATCATAATATGTGAGACCAAAAACGATAAAATTTATTGTATATTAAAAAAATTAATATATTGCATGCCATTAAAACAATAAGGTATGAAACGTATTGTATTTTTATTATTGATTTTAGTTGTATACCTCCAAAGTGTGGCGCAAGTCGGTATCGGTACGTTAAATCCCGACTCTTCTGCCATCCTTCATCTCGAATCCAGCCGGAGTGGTTTGCTCATTCCCCGCATGATTAAATCCGATCGTGATAATATTCCATCGCCGGCCACAGGTTTGATGATCTTCCAGACCGATGTTAATCCCGGGTTTTATTTTTACAATGGAAACGATTGGATGCCCCTTGCCGGAGATAACGATTGGTTGTTTAACGGCGAACATATCTATAAAGCCAACGACGGCAATGTGGGTATCGGCACCGATTCGCCCACCACACTACTTCATGTGGATTTTTCACAATACGCCAATATAGTGGCCTTCGACGACGGATTCGAAGATGGCAACCTTTCTCCTTTTGCGTCTTCCGATCCCGCCTGGTTCGTACAAAATGCACAAGCCAATGGCGGTTCATATGCGGCACAAAGCGCCGATATCAGTGACAACGAAACCACTTCTATCAGCGTTAATGTATATGTCCCCGCGGGTGGTTCGGATTTTAATTTTGCTTATAAAGTTTCTTCCGAAGAAAATTACGATTTCCTCGTATTTTATATCGATGGCAACAGCCAGGAACAATGGAGCGGCGATGTGGATTGGACCGTTTATTCCGGCAACCTGTCCGAAGGAGCACATACTTTGGAATGGAGATATGAAAAAGACGGATCCGTCAGCAGAAATGACGATGCCGCCTGGATCGACGATATCCATATAGATCGGGTCTATGAACTTACCCCCGTTTTTCGTCTTGTGGACGGCATGCAGGCCGATGGTAAAGTCCTTATGTCCGATGCCGACGGTAATGCTACCTGGCAAGACCCCGAAAACGCAGGTGTGAGCAAATGGATACAAAAAGATGAAGATATTTATAATGCCAATTCGGGAAATGTGGGTATCGGTCTCACCGACCCCGCCTACAAGCTTCATGTTCAGGCCGGCGCGTCCGGTTCCTATTTGCTTTATGTGGACAATCTCTCGGGTGATGAAAATTCCTACGGTATTTACGGCCGGGTTGCCTCTTCCAATAGTTTCCATTCCGCCGGAATCCTCGGTTATCAGCCGGGAGATTATGCCATAGGTGTATTGGGTGATTATGGAATATGGGGAGCCGCCGTAGTAGGCCTGGGTTGGGGTGCCGTGCTCGACAGTCTCCCTACTTATACGGATATCGGTGTGTACGGTGCGGCCGATTATGATGATGTTTCCACCGGTATTTACGGCTACGATCCCGATCCTTCCGAAGGATATGCAGGTTATTTCGACGGCAATTTGGCCGTAACGGGTACCAAATCCGCCTCCGTACCCACATCCCGGGGGAATCAATTGGTCTATTCGGTGGAAAGTCCCGAAATCTGGTTCGAAGATTTCGGAAGCGGTAAACTGCAAAACGGCCATGCACATATACGACTGGATGACACCTATTTGGAAACCGTTTATATAGATCATGACCACCCTATGCATGTGTTTGTGCAAGAACAAGGTGATTGTAACGGACTCTATGTTATTCCCGATGCCGATGGACGGGGATTTACCGTAAAAGAAAAACAAGGGGGAACCTCTTCCATACCTTTTTCTTATCGTATTGTAGCCAAGCGCCGTTTCTATCAAGATCACCGTTTCGGAATCGATATGCTACGTCCTTTGGAAAACAATTTGGAAAAAGCCAAATATCATAAACCCTTTTCTGTAGATCTGAACCAAGCCAAAAAGAAAAGGGAAGACCTGAAAAGAAATAAATACAAGGCTCAAAATGGCCCTTTGTCAAGAAATAATTCTGCGCCAAAGTCAAAAATCCAACCCGAATAAAGGCGAATAAAAAGATGTGATATTAATTTTATACATTATATAATATAATATAATAAACTTAATTTTTGTGAATTTGGAAATAGATATATGACTTATTGAGATGTATATGACTGATATTCAATTTGTTGATGTTTGTCTTGTGTTCGATTAGAGAAAAAACTTGACACAGGCCGATTTTTGCCTTATCTTTGTAGCCCGGCTTTACGAAAAAAGCAGGAAATCATTGACAAAAACTTTAACAAAAATTTAACCCACCAACACTTGACAAACGGGTTTTAATGTTGTATCTTTGCAATCGCGTTTTTGGAGGAGGAAAGATGATGTTTGGAACGCGTTGAATTAGGTCATTGAAATGATGGTGTAAGCAGCAAAAAAGCGTAAAAAGATAGAGTCCGGCCGGGCCGGGAACAGACATAATACTATGGAGAGTTTGATCCTGGCTCAGGATGAACGCTAGCGGCAGGCTTAACACATGCAAGTCGAG
>JAADEB010000156.1 GCA_013153655.1 Chlorobiota bacterium | reverse complement strand
TACAAAAACACAAATAAGGTGCGGATAAAACATATAGCGGTATGGCTATTTTTGATGACGATGACAGCCGGTTGCGGTCTGTTTCGACGGGTGCCGGCTGCCGCGCCGCAAAAACAAGCGGAAATGAAAAATTTAATGGAAAACATCGAGCGCCATCGCGTGGCTCCCGAACGGATGCAAGCGCGTTGGAGCGTGGATTACAACGGCACCGAAGGTAATTATTCGTTCGGCGTAAGTGTTTTTTTGGTCAAGGATTCGGCTTTGCTGTTCAATGTGACCAAATTTTCGTTGCCGGTGGCGCGCCTGTTGGTTACACCCGGCAAGGTGGCTTTCTACGAAAACATCCGCCGGACGGCCTACGAAGGCGACCCTTCCGAGCTGAGCAAGCGCTACGGCATTCCCTTCGATTTCGACCTCTTGCAAAGCATCGTGCTGGGCAACGTGCCGGAAAAAGCTTTGGAAGAAAGCCGTTGGCAACCGGAAACGGCTCCTGACAGCACCAACATTCGCCTGCAATTCGAAGATCATCCGCTACTGAAATCACTGGACTTGAACACGCTTTTCCGCGTAACGGAATCCCTTTGGCAATACGACGGCAAGGAAATGCAAATCCGCTATCCGTCCTACAACGAAGCGGGTTATCCCGAACGTATGGACATGCAGGCACCGGACCAAGAAGTGCATATCCGTTGGAAAAAAATACGTTTTCCCGAAGACTTGGACATTCGTTTCCGGATTCCGGAAGGATACAAGCGTATTGAGGTAGGGAAGTAAACAAGCAAAACCCTTAACTTTACTTGAAAAAGAAATATATACGTTTCGAACCGGCAATGTTAGAAACTCGCTGTTATTCTCGCCGCTTATCCCGCCATTCCCAAGGCGGAAGGGGATGAGGATCGCGCCATAATCCAAGGTGTTGGCGGCGAGCTTCTTCTTCGGCACGTGCCAATCGACGATCGGATGAAAAGCGTTTAAAATGCCAAGCCATGCCACGGCGTACCATTTCCAGGTTGACGTTGAGGGTGTCGTCCAGAAAAACGGTTCCCAAGAGGCGTTCATATTGATCGCGTTTTTTGAAATAGACCTTTACTTGTTTACCGTAGATCAAGCGTCCGAGAGCTTGGCGGCTGCGGTTTCCGAAGGCTTGGTAATGTTCGGGCGCATCGATGCCTTGGAGGCGTACGCGTTCCATGCGCTTGCCGTCGATGAGGATGGAAAAGGTGTCGCCGTCGGCTATTTGGACCACTTTGCCGGTTACGGGGCTATGAAGCGGCGGCGTGTCGGAGAGATAGGGTTTTACCCACCGGTCGTAGATGAGAAACAGTACGGCGGCCAAGAACAAAATCTTGTAAACGATGGGTTTTATATGTGCGGTTCGGCGTTTCATATACAGGTTCAAAGGTAGTTTTTTTCGAGAAATCGTAATTTTGTTTATTATAGCTTCTCAATATGGATAAATTGCAACTTACGGGTGGAGCGCGTATCGGGCGGATGAATGCCTCCTTTCCCTTTGCCACTTTGAGTGCGGATAAGGAAAAATTGGAATTGGATGTGTCGTTACTCGGCAATTATGTGTTTCTGCCTTCCGATATTGTCTCCATCGAACCTTACCGGGTTGTTCCCTTTTTGGGAGAGGGGATTAAGATAAACCACCGTGTAGCGGATTATAACCCGAAAATTATTTTTTGGTCGTTCAAGAGGCCGGAAGAAGTTATCGAGCAAATCAAGGCGGCGGGTTTTCGTTGGGACGACGCACCGGAACATATGGAAAAAATCGAGATTCGAAGAAAACAACAACAGGGGGGCTTTCCGCTGAAAAAGTTCGTGGTAATAAGTCTTATTGTGATTTGGAACATACTTTTGTTGCCCGATATACTGAAACTTTTTCTTCATGATGCGCCCGATGTTTTTCCCGTCCGTGGCATCATGGAGGCCTCCGGGTTTCTTTTCCTTTTCAGTTTGTTGAGTTTGATTTCTCCCGGGTTTAGAGATTTGATTTTGAAAGAAGGTCGGGAATTAAAGGATATTAAAAAAATGGCATTATTTATTTTGTTTATAAGCGGAATGATGTTCTTGCAATCTTATATTTTGATGAAGGTTACCCGATAGAAAAATTGTTGTTCATAAAAATATGTTTTACCATTCCAAATAACCTTCTTCTTTTAAACGGCGATAGGGTATTCTCCGGCGGCGGAGGGTATTTTGCCAATGTTTTTGCAGAAACCGGCTGTTATAGCCGGTCGAAACCACGGTGGTGGGACGGCTGCGGTTGAGGAGGATGTCCAAATGGATTTTGGGCGAACGGTTGAGCAGGAGAATATCGCTACGGAAGGTGTCGCCGGGAATGACCGCATTTTCGGAAAACAGGCGAAAGCGAAGGCTGTCGTAGCGGAAAAAACGGGGGAATTTCCGGTACCGGATATGGAGGACACCTGCCTTCTGCCGGTATTGTGTCGCCAATCCCGGAGAAACGGCCGTGTCGGCATAGACGGTGAGGCGGGTTCCCCGGTGGAGGAGCAAAACCGGATGGCCGCGGTATTGGGTAAGCACCAATGATTGCCGGTAGGTTCGTTGCAGATATCCGTAATGTATGAGCAGGAGGGCGGCGGCCAAAGCCACCCAAGCCGCTGGCGATGTTTTTTTAAAGCCGTCCTTCCAAACTCGGTAGAGGAAAACGGATACCAGCAGCCAGGACCAGGCAAAATAGCCGTTGAACCAAACTTCTTTGAATACACCGAATTGCCATTCCGATACCTTTTGAATCAACAGGAGCATCCAACCTAGCACCGGATCGAGAATGTCCAAAAGCCAACCGGCGGGTATATGCAGCAAAATCAGTGCAATGGCCGTAAATCCCAAGCCTAGAACCACCGTAAGCAAAGGTATTACCACCAAATTGCTTAATAAAAATCCGAATGAAAACCGGTGGAAATAATACAATACCAACGGTACCACCCCCACTTGTGCCGCCAGCGACACATAGGTCAGGTCCGTTACATAGCGTCCCCATCGCGACGAAGGATAATACAGGCGTTTGAATAAAGGATAGAACAAAATAATGGAAGCCACGGCGGCAAAACTCAATTGAAATCCCACATTCCGGATCATCAACGGATCGATCAGGAGGATAACGACGGCGGCCAAAAGAAGAATATAAAGGCTCGATACTTCGCGTTCGCCTTCCCAGGCCAGTTGGAAAAAGCCGAACATGATAACGGCGCGAAGCACCGAAGGCGAAAAGCCGGTCAGTGCGGCATAGAACCAAAGAATACCCAAAATAAGCGTATGATACAGCCATTTGCGGCGAATGCGCAAGGGCGAAAAAAGACCGCGCAAAAAGAACAACAAAATACCGATATGCATACCCGAAATGGCCAGTATGTGAACCACACCGGCATCTATAAATGCTTCACGCAAGTCTTCGGTAAGTTCGCGGCGGTCGCCAAGGAGCAGGGCGGTGGCTACGCGGTAATTTTCCGGAGAAAGATGTTTTTGGAAAATCCCTTTGATCCGTTCCCGCCAAATATAGGGGTAATAGGTGATGAAGGAGATACTTTTTTGGATATGGATGCGTCCCGTATCTTTGATAAAAATGCGGTAGGATATGCCTTTGAGGCGCAGGTAGCGGCCGAAGTCGAAAGCATAAGGGTGATAGGGGCGGGGAAGGGGAACCGTTTCTCCTCCTCCGGTTACGGCCAAGTAAGTACGTCCGGGAATCAGGCTGTCGGGTGCATACAGCAAGGCTTTTTCGCGAACCGGCATCGAATCTTTCCGGAGAATGCGCACATAATAGCGTTTTGAGGTGGAACCGGATTTGAGGGCTTCATGAACACGAAAATAAAGAATATGTGGCGGTTCGCCGGTGGAAACGGAAAGCGTAACGGGTTGCCGCAATTGCCGGTAGAAATTCCCCCATGTCCAGGCGGCAAGTATGCCCGTAAGGATGAATAACAAATAAATTTTTGAATAACGGCGGCCCAAGCGGTGGGAGAGGAAAAACAATACCAGAAGCAGCCAACCTGCCGGCAGTAGCCATTCCGGCGGCCACCAAACGGGAGACATGAGGCCTGCCACCCATGCCGTCAGGAAATAGGTCAAGGGCGGGAAGGGTGTTTGGAATCCCGTATCCCGTTGCATGCTTACGGGTTAGTGATTGGCGATGTCTTGATATTGCTTGCGCAAAATGCGGCGCATGATTTTTCCGGAGGCCGTACGCGGTAATTTGTCCGTCAACACCAGGTCTTGTATTTTAAACAACGGATTCAGGTGCTTGCGAATGGATTGTTGCATTTGGCGTTTGAGACTTTCCGGATCCATTTCGCCTTTATATACCGCAAAAATCACCAATCCGGCGGGACCTCCTTCCGGCGGCGCTACGGCAATGGCGGCCGATTCCACTACGTTGGGGTCACGATTGATGACTTCTTCTATTTGACCGGCACCTACCTTGATACCTCCCAAATTCATGCTATCGTCCGTGCGACCCATGACGCGGTAATAACCGTTGTCCATCCGTACCAGATAATCACCGTGGCGGCGCAGTTTTTTTCCGTTCCATTCCGGCGTTCCTTCGTAGTAAACGGCATGATGGTCTTTGTTGAGCAAATCCACCGACAGACCCATAATGGGGGGAACGAGAAACACTTCGCCGGCATCCGTTTCCCGTCCGTTTTCATCCAGGATAACAAATTGACTACCCAAGGCTTGTGTGGAAAAGGTGGAAGGATAATTGGGTTGTACCACAGTGGACGTTACATAACCTCCGCCTATCTCTGTGCCGCCGCAATATTCGATAACGGGTTTGTTACGGGCAAAACGCATGAGCCATTCCATGTCGTCCGGGTGGGAAGTTTCCCCCGTGGAACTGAATACCTTTATGGCCGACCAATCCCAATCGAAGTCCGGTATTTTGCGCCATGCACGTACGATACTCGGGACCACGCCCAGCATGTTGACGCCGGCATCTTGAACGAACCGTCCGAAAGGATTTCCGGTGGGTGCGCCGTTGAACAGCGCCATGGTGCCACCGTTGATAAAGGTGGCGAAAATGAGCCACGGACCCATCATCCACCCCAGGTTGGTTGGCCATGCCACCGTGTCGCCGGGATGAATGTCATGATGATAATATCCGTCGGCGGCGGATTTGACGGCCGTGGTATGGTTCCAGGGAATGGCTTTGGGTTCGGAAGTGGTTCCCGAAGAAAAAAGCACGGTAATAGTGTCCATGGGTTTCATGATATGGGCTTCCCGGGGCGAAGGGGCTTCAAGGAGAAAATCATTCCAGCGCATATCCCCCGGCCGTAAACTGTCGCCTTCTCCCAATACCACGGTGGCGGGAGCACCGGCTTCTTTGATTTTGGCATATAGAGGAATTTCCTTGCCGCCGCGATGCAAAAAGTCTTGGGTAAACACCAGCCGGGGCGGCGCGATACGAAAACGAACGGCAATTTGATCCGGCGAAAAACTGTCGGCCACGGTGATGACGGGAAATCCTCCTTTTACGGCTGCCAAATAAACGGCTACGGCCTCCACGTTCATGGGCATGTCGATACCCACGTAATCACCGGGTTGCAAACCGTACTGCCGCATGGAGTACAGGATATCGTCCGTAAGTTTTTCCAATGCGGCATACGTCATCCGTTGCAATTCTGGATTTTGCTCGGAAGCATAAACAATGGCCGTTTGACCGGATGGACCCTTGAAAACACTTTCTACGATATTCATTTCCGCACCGGGCAACCAATAAGGTTTTTCAATACCTTCGCTCAGGTCCAAGATTCGCTCGTAGGGTTTCCGGAAAACGATTCCGAGGTTCCGGACGGTATGTTCCCAGAATTTTTCCCTTTCATGTATGGACCAATCATAGAAATCACCGTAATGCTCCAAGCCCAATTCCTTCAAGGAACGGTAAATGTTGGAAGCATGCTTCACTTGGTCCGAAGGAGTCCATTGATATTTTTTCATTATGAAGACAATTTTTTATAACCCTCGATGAGTTCTTCTACAATTTCAGGATTGGTCAGTGTGGAGGTATCGCCAAAATCGGTGGAACCTTGAACAATCTTACGAAGGATGCGACGCATGATTTTTCCCGAACGGGTTTTGGGCAATCCGGATACAAATTGGATTTTATCGGGTTTGGCAATGGGACTGATGAGTTTGGCCACTCCTTTGCGCAGGGATTCTCTCAATTCGTCGTCCAATCCTTCCAATTTTTCCGGAGCCACCACAAAGGCATAAATTCCTTGACCTTTGATGTCATGCGGATAACCCACCACGGCCGATTCGGCTACCAAAGGATGTTCGTTCAACGCATTTTCGATTTCAGCCGTTCCCAGGCGGTGTCCCGATACATTGATCACGTCATCAATACGTCCCAATATACGGTAATAACCGTCTTCGTCGCGCTTAACGCCGTCGCCGGTGAAATAGAGGCCGGGAAAAGCGGAAAAATAGGCTTGCTTATAACGCTCGTGGTCTCCCCAAAGCGTACGGGCCATACCGGGCCAAGGAAATTCTATACATAAGTTACCTTCCACATTCTTACCATACAGTTTTTTTCCGGCATTATCAACAATGACCGGACGGATACCCGGCAAGGGCAAGGTGGCATAAGCCGGTTTGGTGGGAATAATGCCGGCCAGCGGACTGATCATAATACCGCCTGTTTCGGTTTGCCACCAGGTATCCACAATGGGGCATCGTCCTTTGCCCACATGGTCGTGATACCAATGCCAGGCTTCTTCGTTGATAGGTTCGCCTACGGTACCCAGTACGCGCAGGGTGGGCATTTCGTATTTATCCACCCATTCTTCTCCTTTGGCCAGCAAGGAACGAATGGCGGTAGGTGAGGTATAAAATTCATTGACCCCGTATTTCTCGATAATTTGCCAATAGCGGTCCGGTTGGGGATATGTGGGAATGCCTTCAAACATCACCGAAGTGGCGCCTTCCAGAAGCGGTCCGTAAACAATGTAGGAATGGCCGGTAATCCAACCGATGTCGGCGGCACAAAAATAGACGTCTCCGTCGCGATATTGGAACACATTGCGGAAAGTGTAAGCCGTGTAAACCATATAGCCGCCGGTGGTATGCAGGACACCTTTGGGTTTGCCGGTGGAACCGCTGGTGTAGAGGATAAACAGGGGATCTTCGGCATCCATGATTTCCGCTTCGCAGCGGGGGGAGGCGTCTTTCATCAAGTCGTGCCACCACAGATCGCGTTTCTCATCCCAATGAATGTTTTTTCCCGTACGCCGAACCACAATGGTTTTTTCCACCACGGGGGCGGAAAGGATAGCCTCATCGGCGGTTTGTTTGAGGGGTATGACCTTGGTACCACGGTAGCCGCCGTCGGCGGTAATGAGGATTTTGGCTTGGGCGTCGTTGATGCGCTCGGCCAGGGCTTTGGCCGAAAAACCGGCAAACACAATGGAATGAATGGCTCCGATACGTGCTGTGGCCAGCATGGCTATCACCAATTCGGGAACCATGGGCAAATACATGGCCACGCGGTCGCCCTTTTTCACACCCAGGCTTTTCAGCACATTGGCAAAGCGGTTTACTTCTTCATACAATTCTTCATAAGTCAATACCCTGTGGGGTTCCGAAGGATCATTGGGTTCCCAAATAATGGCCGGTTGCTTGGCACGTAGAAAAAGATGGCGTTCAAAGATGTTTTCCGTGATGTTCAATTTACCGTTGAGAAACCATTTTACTTCGGGTTTACGGAAATCCCATTCCAGGGTTTTGGTCCATGGCTTATGCCAGTAAAAAGTTTCGGCGATATACGACCAGAAGCCCGCCGGATTGGCCACACTTTTTTGATATTCGTAAAGGTAGCCGCTGAGGGTGGAAATTTTAGGAACCATAATATCGGATTTTTCCCTACAAGTTACTAAAAATCACATAAAACAAAAAAAACCGCCCCCGAA
>JAADEB010000022.1 GCA_013153655.1 Chlorobiota bacterium | reverse complement strand
CGTCAGCGCGGAATGGTCTATACCGAACTGCCTAACGGAAAAATCGAGAATATTTACGAGGCCACCTTTATCAACAAATCCGGACGTCCGTTGAAGGGCTTGCAACTGAAACTCATTGAGCCGAAAAACCTGCATGCCGAAATGCGTGTGGCCGGAACGGACGACAATCTGAACTTGAAGAAGGAAGACGTAAAACAAATGATGCTCTTTATCGACGTTCCCAAGGACGAGGTACACGGCAAAGTACCGATAAGGGTAGGCGTGTTCGACGAAAAAGGCGAGAAACTGGACGATTACAAGACCATTTTCTTTGCACCGATGGAGTGAGGGGGGTGTTGAATTGTTAAACCGTGCAATCGTTAAATCGTTGAATCGGGTAATTCTGTTGAATAGTTGAATAGATTTGTTAAATCGTGCAATCGTTAAATCGTTAAATCGATAATATTGACGGATGACCGATGACGGATGACCGGTGTTCTTTTTCGGGACACGGGATACGGATAACGGGAAACGTGGTTTTTTTGTTAAACCGTTAAACCGTGCTATCGTTGAATCGAGGGACGGATGACCGGTGACCGATGTCATTCCGAGGGAAGCGACGTAAGGAGCGACGAGGAATCTCATAATTACACTACCAATATTCGAGATTCCTCCCGCCTGAGACGGACACGGTACTGCGTTCGGAATGACAAAAGGGAAAAGGACGGATGACCGGTGACCGGTGAATAATGAACAATGAACAATGAACAATGAAAAAATAAAAATCCAAATCCTAAATCCTAATGCCTAAATCCCAAATCAGGGAAGAAGGAGAATGACGGATGACCGGTGACCGGTGTGGTCATTGCGAGGTTCCACCGCATGGGGATAAGCAAAGGAAAGCGGAGCCGTGGCAATCTCCTTCTGCGGAACACGTGAAACGGAAAACGTGGTTTTTTGCCGTTGAATAGCTGAACGAAGTGAAGTTCCGAATGAGATTTTCTGCGAAACTTGAATGAGTGGGCATAGAAAATCCATATCGGGATTGAAGAGTTGAAATGTTGAAGAGATTTTATGAGAGAGCTTTTATTCATTAGCCGTTGGTTGTTAGCTTTTTGGAGATTCCTTCCGCCTCAGGCGGGAGGAATCTCTTTATTTTTGTTAAAAACCGTTTTCCGAACAAAAAAAGCCGCCCCGAAAGGCGACTTTTTAGCATGATATTTCGGATAAATATCCCTTAATGGGAATGAAAGACATTTACCGTAACTTCCGCACCGGCCGTAACGGTTACCTGACCGTCCGAAACCAATTCGGTTCCGTCTTCGGCTTCCACTTCCACTTGATACGAACCTTCCGGTACGGCCAAAAATTTGAAGGAGCCGGTGGCGTCCGTCAAGGTGGTGATGGTGTCTGCCTCTCCGTCACCGTTTAGATCCAAACCGGTTTCCAATTCCACGGTGGCGTTGGCATATACGTTTCCTTGTGTATCGGTAACCGTTCCGGAAATGATACCCGTTCCTTCCGTTGCCGCGGCACGAATGTCGGGGTCGAAACCGGCAATGTTCAGGATTTGCGTTACGCTGGTGATGATATTATTGATAATTCCTTGGGTGGCGAAATCGAAACTGTCGGCCAAATCCATATCGATTAACAAGGAGGCATCACCTCCATTGCTCACCTCCAAGGCGGGATAAATCTTCGAATTCGCCTCGATACTACCGGAAATTTGAGCGTCCAACTCGCGGCCGTCGGTGAGTTTGATGCTTACTCCGTCAATGGTTATACGGATTTCATCATAAGTTCCTTGGGGTACGCTTTGGGTGGTTACCGAAGCCGTGGCGCCGTTGTTCAGCGCGGCTACGTTGTAAGTGGAATTTCCTTCGAATACGGTATAATATTCTCCGGTTTCCTCGTTCCGGATTTCTATTTTCGAAAAACCGATATTAGCTTCGCTCACAAAGGACAAAGGGAAGGGATCGTCGGTAAGTTGAACGTCCACGTTTCCGTTTTCATTCTCTTTTTTACAACCGGTCAATACTATGGCAAACATAAAGGCCATAAGAGCGGTTTTGAACCATTGATTTTTCATCATAACATGATTTAAAGGTTAATATGGGATATAACGCTCAAATACCATACCTTATTTTGTGACAAAAATCACTTTTCAAATATTTTTTGTTTCAATTAATTGAATTAGGCGCTTTGTCAATATACCCGTTTGACAGGAGAAAAACGGGATTTAGGATTTGGGATTTGGGATTTAGGATTTGGGATTTAGGATTTAGGTTAGAGATAATATTGCCTAAACACCATATAAATTAAAAAAAACAAAAGCATGTTTACTACTCGAATCCGCGTTTTTAATAACGCGTTGCATTATTTAAAAAATATCATCTCTACGCCAAATTCGGTAAGTCTTTCGATGTATGCCAGAAGGCATAATATTTCTTTTGTAGCGTACAGCCCGAAGTTATTCGTATTTATTTTGCGCCTAAATCAATCAATTAAAAAATATTCTCATTAAGAATAATGTTGAAAAGCATAAATCCTGATGTCGATGAAGAATCCAACCAAAGAAATAATGATTTGTGCCCGGGGGTTATGGGAGATGCATTCGCATAATCATCCGAAAACCTTTTGCATCATTCCCGAAATGGTGTAACTTTGTTATAAACTAAGGCGTTCAGGAACCGGCTATTTCTTGTTCTTGAAACACGTGAACCTGCATCCCGCAAGGCAAAATGCACGGTCATTTCCTCATTTGAAATAATATTAATCGAATAAAAAAGAATCGTCATGAGCAGCATATTTACAAAAATTATCAACCGGGAAATTCCCGCTTATATCGTAGCGGAGGATGACAAACACATCGCTTTTTTGGACATTTTTCCCGTGGCCAAAGGACACGTGTTGGCCGTTCCCAAAAAGGAAGTGGACAAATTGTTCGATTTGCCGGAAGAAGACTACAAGGATTTAATGTTGTTTAGCCGCAAGGTGGCCAAAGCATTGGAAAAGGCTTTTCCGGATGTAAATCGCATCGGCATGGCGGTTATCGGACTGGAAGTGCCGCACGTACATGTACATTTGGTACCCATCAATCGTATGAGCGATATGGATTTCGGCAAAAAACTTTCGTTGTCCGAAGACGAATTCAAGGAGATTCAACAACGCATTGTCGAAGCCTTTAAGGATTGATTTCCTTGTAGCGGAATCACCCCAGTCCGTACATTTTTAGCATGATTTTCTCGTAAAGAAACTGCGGCAATAAAGCCTTGGCCGCAGGCAACATTTTTTGCATAAAAGGTCCTATGCGATACTGCATTTTCGGCCGGGGAGTGCGGATGATTTTTTCGATCAGGCGCGCCATCATTTCCGGCGGCAGGCCGCTGTCCACTTCTTCGTCTATTTGACGGAGGATGCGTTCGTATTGTTCATAATAAGGCGAGTCCGGCCGGTTGGGTGCATAAAATCTTTTTTGTGCAATTCCCGTACGGAAATCTCCGGGTGCGATGTCGGTAACGCGGATGCCGCTGCCATGTAGTTCGAAACGAAGGGTTTCGGACAGTATCATCAAGGCGGCCTTGGACGAGGAATATCCGCCCCGGAAAGGCAATCCTGCAAAACCCGCAATGGAACTGATGTTGATAATCAGGCCTTCGCCTTGCTCGTGCATGGCCGGCAGCACGGCCTTGATGAGTTCCAGCGGACCGAACACATTGGTCTCGTACAAGGCATGCATATCGCTCGAAGGCGTTTCGGCCAACGGTCCTATCATGCCCCGTCCGCCGTTGTTGATCAGCACATCGATGCGGCCTTCGCGCTGCAAAATTTCCGTGGCGGTCCGGCGAATACTTTCGGGGTCCGTGTAATCCATGGCCAAGAGCGGAAAAGAAACCTCATATTTTTCAGGCCGGCGCGACGTGCCGTACACTCGATAACCCTTTCGGGTCAAAAAATCGGCCGTAGCCAAACCCATCCCGGACGAAGCGCCCGTGATCAGAACGATGCTACGCGAAACCGACCGGCTCAAATTTCCGTGTTTTCGTCGAAGTTTTCCAAATATTCGGCGAAACGTTTCACAAACAATCCGCCCAACATACCGTCCACCACGCGGTGGTCGTAGGAATGCGACAGAATCATTTTGTGGCGAATCCCGATATAGTCTCCTTCGGGGGTTTCGATAACGGCCGGCATCTTGCGTATGGCTCCCACCGCCATAATGGCCACTTGCGGTTGCGGAATAATCGGTGTACCGGCAATATTGCCGAAGGTGCCTATATTGGTTATGGAATAAGTGCCACCGACGACTTCATCGGGTTGCAATTTGTTTTCGCGTGCGCGGCGTGCCAGATCATTTACCTTTTTGGTCAAGCCCAACAAGTTGTATTGGTCGGCATCCTTGATCACCGGCACAATCAAATTTCCCGACGGCAAGGCCACGGCCATACCTATGTTGATATGTTTCTTGCGAATGATACGGTCGCCGTCCACCTGCACGTTGATCATGGGGTAATCCTTAATGGTTTTGACCAGGTAGTAGATAAACACAGGCGTAAAAGTAATTTTTTCGCCTTCGCGTTTGAGGAAGGCTTCTTTGATACGGTTGCGCCAGCGAACGATTCGTGTAACGTCGGCTTCCACAAACGATTGCACGTGCGGCGAAGTATGTTTGCTCTCCACCATATGTTGCGCAATCAGCTTGCGCATACGGTCCATTTCGATGATTTCGTCGCCCGGTTCGATAATGATTTTCTTGTTTTGCGGCACATAGCCCGAGGCCGGTTGTCCGGCCGGTGCGGAAGCTACGGGTGAAGCGGCCGCAGATGCTTGGGTGGGAGCGGTTTTTTCGGCCGGTGTTGCTTGGCGGTTTTTGAGGTAGTTTAGGATATCGTCTTTGGTTACGCGCCCGTTGCGTCCCGTTCCCGGAATACGGTCCAGTTCTTCCTGCGTAATGCCTTCCACCTTGGCAATGTTGCGCACCAACGGCGAGTAGAAACGGCCTTCCTGCGGTTTGCTGACCGGGGTGGGTTCGGCCGTTTGCGCCGGTTCTTCGGCGGCGGGTTTTTCTTCCTCTTTTGCGGTGGCGCCCAGGATATCCAGGTCGTCGTCATCCTCGGGAATCTCGGCATCGGTTTCGATAATGGCCACCGTCTCGCCGATTTTAATCACATCGCCTTCCTTAAACAATTTTTCCTTCAACACCCCCGGCACTTCCGAAGGCACTTCGCTGTCCACCTTGTCGGTGGCCACCTCAAAAACGGCTTCGTCTTCTTCGATGCGGTCGCCCACTTCTTTGAGCCAGCCCGTCAGCGTGGCTTCAATCACACCCTCGCCCATATGGGGAAGTTTCAATTTATAGAGTGCCATAATTTTCCGTGTTTATGCGAAAATAAGGATTTTACCCCAAAGGATTTCTGATAAATTTCAGTTTAAAAAAAGCCATACGGCCGTCGTGCTATGACAACGGCCGTATGAATAATAAATAATGAATAATAACCGTTATTCGCGGCTTTATTTCACAATCAACTTGCGGGTTTTCACACCTTCCGAAGTCTCGATACCGATTTGATAAACACCGGGTTTCAATCCGCTTAGCTTGCCGCTCCACCGGAATTCCATACCCCGGCGGCGCATCACTTCCTTGCCGGCCAAATCGGTGATGATAATCTCAAACGAAGGCATATCCGATTGTACCATGAGCACGTCCTTCACCGGGTTGGGATATACCGAAGGTTCGTAACCCAATTCGGATTTTTCGCCCGGTACTTCGCGAGCCGTTTCCACCGTACGTACCGGCAGATTTTCGGGAACGTAAAAGGTGGTGTACACCGAACGTTGCAACAAATGAGGTCCGCGGTCGGCACGTGCCAGTATGGCTACGGCATATTTGTGTCCCGGACTCAGGTTTTCAGGCCGCCAAACGTAACGGCCCTCACCGGTACGTTTCAGCATTTGGAAATGAACTTGTTGTTTTTTGGCATCCAAATCCGTGATCATGGCAAACACATGCAGGTTGCCGTAGGCGTTGTCTCGGTTTACGGCTTCCACTTCAATGGGATTGCCCGTATAACCGGTGGCTTCGTCTATGTTCCATTTCACGGCAAAACCCGTTTCGGGACGGCGGTTGTAGGCCATTACCACCGTTTCCGGCTGTCCGGCATCCAAATGCCAAACCCCTTTTTCGGCGTTTTGCAGTTCGAATACGTTTTCATAAGCATGCATCAATTCGTTGTATTCCGAACGTGTGGCCGTTAGACTGCGTTTTTGTCCGTTGCGTACCAAGGAAATGTTTTTCACCGGTTGCGCCGCCCAAACCGTAATAAGGTAATCCGAAGGCGAATTTTCCACGATAATATCCGTACGTCCCGACATGCTGGCCGTAATATAACCGTTACTCAAATACAGCGGATTTCGCGTAACGTCTGTGCCGGTGCTTCCCTCAGGCTTGATAAGCGGAGCATCTTGTCCCGGACGCGCCAAGGCATAGAGGCCGCGATGTAAATAACCGGCGGCTTCGCGATCGAAATGACCTTGTCCGGGATCCCAAAGCGAGGTATGATTGGCATCATGCGAAGTCAGGTAATTATAGTCTCCGGCGCCCGGCGTAAGTGCCGGCGAAGCATTGGTAATCACGCTGCGTTTGGCACGGTAAACGGCAATAAAACCGTCGTTTTCCGAATGCCAGTTTTGCCAGCCGTGTCGCCAGCTCCAATGCGCATCGTAGTAAGCACCCGCCGAATGGTGGAAGGCATTGCCCACGGTGCAGAAGTACCATTTGTTTTCATAACAGGGATCATCGGCTTGATGCGCCCACCAACGCGTGGTATTGTCCTCTGTCATGTTCATGCGCGTATAGGAAGCACCGTTGGGATGATAATAGTTGCGGAACGTACCGTTGGAACGGATGCGCCATTGCTTGGCCCAATTATGGAATTGTTGTACCGAGGCGCTGGTCAGTTCATTGCCGTTCAGGTACCACATGGCAATCCATGCAATCCCTGTCCACGACAAGGCCGAACCCACATCCGCCACTCGCGATCCGCGCAAAGGCGAACCGAAAGTGTAAACGGCATCCACCTTTTCGTAACCGAAACTCGGCCGGCCGCTCACATACGGACTCTCGCCGTACAAGGCCCTTTCCGTGTCCATGCCGCCCTTGCTGTGCGCCACAATGCTCACCGTAGGCGTGCCGTAATGCGACGTAATCCGGTCGATCATGCGTTTGAGCAATTTGCCGTTGTCTTCCGGCGTACCCGTAGGGTCCAGTTGCACGAAGGCCGCCTTCAAATGACGCGCCTTAACCGCCTCGATATTGGCCTCGTACGAACCCGACAATTTCCCCGTAATCCCGTGAACAAACACCACCGGCGTGTAGGTGGCATAAGTGGTGTAACCCGTAGGATAAACGATGTTGCCGGGATGATCGTAGCCCGTAGGCAATCCGCCGTTTACATTATAATAATATTCGTGAATGGTCTGTGCATTCAACATTTGCATCGCGCCCGAGATAACGAGCATTACAAAAAAACGGTACATATGTTTCATATAATGATATTTTCCTGCAAGTTTAATAAATTTTTTGTAAATCGTTTTTGTGTTACCCAACATCGCTAATCAATCCGTCCCGCGTTCATTATATCCTAAGGCCGGTAAGATTTTTGCGCGAATCAAATGACCCCACGGAGTATCCTCTACGGGAAAATCCCAACTCCCAACTCCTAAATCCCAACTCCCAATTCCGTAAAAGGCTAATAGCCAACGGCTAAAAGCTAAAAGCTATTTTTTTTTGCGCGTCCCTTCCACATGCCCTCGCCCAAGGCCACGGGTCGGCCTCTCCGCTTGTATGTGCTCGGCCTTTCACGCGTCCGGCGCCGGCGGCTTGCCAACGCCATAAATCCCTCCGCTTGCCCGCCCGCCGCGGAATGGCGGCTCCCCTCTGTCCGCCGGCATTCCGCGGCCGGAACGGCGGCAAGGCCTCCGCGCATATCGCT
>JAADEB010000164.1 GCA_013153655.1 Chlorobiota bacterium | reverse complement strand
TGGAAATAATCCGCATCGGCGGGAATGGTGTAGTCTTTGGGAATGTAGCGGTACTGCTCGTCCTTGGAAGAGGCCACCGTGACGGATTCGCCGAAATAGATGGCTTCTTTGGCGGCTTTGGATGCCCAGGTTCCGGTGTCGAGGTAGGTGGCTTTGGTACGCATCAGGTTGTAGGGAATTTGCAGGAATTGCATGCTGGCACCGCCTTGCAGGAAGAGCACTTGAAAATCGTCGTCCAGGCCCAAGAGTTCCTTCACCAAGGCGCGTGCTTTTTCCATTGCCGCGGTAAACTCGGCGCTACGGTGGGAAATGGACAACAAGGAAACGCCCGTACCGGCAAAATCGGTGATGGCGGCTTTGGCTTGTTCGTACACTTCGGCAGGGAGAATGCTGGGTCCTGCGTAGAAATTATGTTTCATAGTAGGTTTCTTTTGAGGGATGATTTTATAGGGAGTCATGCTATTTTAGATTTTGTCCAAGGCTTGTTCCAGGTCGGCGATGAGGTCTTCCGCATCTTCGATACCCACGGAAAAGCGGATCAATTCGTCGGTAATGCCGGCTTGTTGGCGAGCTTGGGGACTGAGGCCCGCGTGGGTCATGGAGGCGGGATGCTGGATAAGGGTTTCCACACCGCCCAAGGACACGGCCAGTTTGGCCAATTCCACGCTGTTCATCAATTTTTTACCGGCTTCCAAACCGCCTTTTACGCCGAAGCTCATCATGGAGCCGGGACCGCGCATTTGGCGTTTGGCCAGTTCGTGTTGGGGATGGGAAGGAAGGCCGGGATATTTGACCCATTGGATTTTGGGATGTTTTTCGAGCCATTCGGCAATTTTCATGGCGTTTTCCTGTGCTTTCAGCACGCGCAGCGACAGGGTTTTGGCACCGCGATACACCATGTAGGCCTGATGCGGGTCCATATTGGCACCGAAATAGGCCATGGTTTTGCGCAATTTTTTCAGGGTTTCTTCATCTTTGGTAATCAAGGCGCCGCCCACGATGTCGGCATGGCCGTTGATGAATTTGGTCAGGGAATGCAGCACGATGTCCGCTCCCAGGTCCAGGGGATTTTGCAGGACCGGAGACGAAAAAGTATTGTCCACCGCCACGGGAATATCGTACTGGTGCGCAATGGCGGCCACTTGTTCGATATCGGTCAGGACGATGGTGGGATTGGTAGGTGTCTCGATATAGATGAGTTTGGTATTGTTCTGTATGGCTTTTTCCACGGCAAAGGGATCGGAAGTGTCCACGAAGGTGGAAGCCACGCCGAAGTTGCGGAAATAGGTTTCCAGAATGCCGCGCGAAGGTCCGTACACGGCCGATGTGCTGATTATATGATCGCCTTGGCCCAGGAAGGTGGCAAACAAGGCCGACACGGCGCCCATACCCGAGCCGAAGGCCACGGCGCCCGTTCCGTTCTCCAAAGCGGCCAATTTGTCTTCCAAGGAGCGGATGGTTGGATTGCCGATACGGGTGTAGATGTATCCTTCTTCTTCGCCCGCAAAGAGGCGCGCTCCGTGGTCGGCATCACGGAAAGCGAAGGTGGAAGTTTGATAGATAGGCGTTACCACGGCGCCGAAAGGTTCATGAATGTCGCCGGCGTGAACGGCCTTGGTGTCGAAACCGGTTTTTTTGTAGTCCATAGCCAAAATTTTGCATGCAATTTAAATTTTTTCCTTTAATGGAAAAACGACGGATGCAGGCATAGGGGAAAGAAGAAGATCATCATATTTATGGAGCGGGACATTAAGCGGGACATTAGTTATTTTTTATGGAATTCTCGAATTAGCCGGCAAAACAAAAGAAATAAGAATAAAGAAAACGACCTAATTGGGATTATGAAAACAATTTGGAAAATAAAGACTGAAAACAAATATCCGCCGAATGAAAAATATGTGAATTGGCCCGGTAAAATACGGGCCGTATGATAGTGTTAGAAGAAGGATGGAAGAATGATTTTGCTTCCCTCTTTCTTTATTACTTTGGTCGGCAAGGTTATCGCGGGGAGTATTGAGTTGTAGTGTATCTTCAATATAGAGCCTGGGAGCTTTGGATTTGATTTTTTATTATTCGGATCCAAATCATCGAAAAAGTTTTAATGGAATTGTGAAGATAACTCGTTAGCGGGTTCAGGACTTTATTTCCTGTACATTAAATTAAGAGATGAATTCAAGAGAATTAGCTTGAAACGATAAGAAATTTTTCGCCGAACTAAACCTGAATGGCTTGCTATCGTACGAAATTTATGATTATTTTTGTAAGCGTTTATGAAGTTCGTGAAAAAACTTATTTTTCTTTATATTTTTCTCTTGCCTTTTTGTGGTGCCGCCCAGGTGAAAGTGGCCGGTGTGGTGGTGGACGAAAAGGGTAAACCTTTGCCCTATGTGGACATCGGTTTCAAAGGCACAACCATCGGCACCATTTCCGACGAAAAAGGCCGTTTCTATTTACAAGCGGATAAATATTATCCCGTTTTGGTTTTTTCCTTTTTGGGCTACCGGACCGTGGAGAAAAAAGTCAAGCCGCGCGACTTGCATCTTCGAGTAAAAATGGTACCCGACGCCCAGAAGTTACGTACCGTGGTCATTGCCGCAGGCAAACCCAAAAACAAAGGCAATCCCGCCTTGGCCATTATCCGCAAAATGCGTGAGCGGAAACATCAAAACGGCCTTCGCCGCTTCGATTATTATCAATATGATAAATACGAAAAAATCGAATTCGACCTCTACGTCACCGATTCGGCCTACACCCTCCAAATGCTTCCGGAAGATATGCAATTTATCACCCGTTATGTGGATACTTCCCGGCTGACGGGGCGTGCTTTTTTGCCTGCTTTCATACACGAATCCTATTATCGCGTGTACGGCAAAAACATCCCTCCTCCCAAGCGGCGTGAAGACCTGTTGGCCACCAAGGCTTCCGGGTTCAACAATCCCGAATTTACCAACGTTTATCTCAAAGATCTGTACCACGAATACGATGTTTATGAACCTTTCATCCGGGTATTTGACAAAAAATTCGTCAGTCCGCTTTCGGCTCTGGGTCCTTTGACCTATTATTACGTGTTGGCCGATACCATGGAAATCGACGGATTGCGATCTTTCAACATCATTTTTTATCCCCGCCACAAAGGCGATTTGGCTTTTAAAGGCGATATGTGGATCGCCGATTCCCTGTTTGCCGTACAGGACATCAATTTGAGGGTGAGCCAAAATGCGTCGGTCAATTGGATCAAAGATTTTTATCTGGAACGATCCTATTATCTTTATAACGATTCGGTCTATTTGCCTAAGCGCTATCATGTGATGACCGAATTGGGACTGGAAAACGCCAAAGCTTTGGATTTCCTGGTCAAAAAGACCATTATTTACGATAAATACAAGCTCAACCAACCCATGCCGGCGGATTTCTACGATTACGAACCCGTCAAACCCGACAAAGCCGTGTTCCACCGCTCCGAGGAACAGTGGCAACAATGGCGACCCGAACAGCTCAGCCGCACCGAAACCGGGATTTACCAAATGCTCGATTCGCTCAAAGAAACCAAGACTTTCAAACGGCTTTCGGTATGGAGTGGGATTGTAGCTTCCGGTTATTGGTTATGGGAAAAATGGCATTTTGATTTCGGTCCGGTCTTATCTTTGGTTGGGTACAACGAAGTGGAAGGTTTAAGACTACGAGTGGGAGGACGAACCTTTTATGATGATAACGACAGGTACCGTATAGAGGGGTTTACGGCCTATGGTTTTCGTGACAAGCGTTTTAAATTCGGTTTCAGCGGAAAAGCCTTGATCAGCCTGCGGCCCCGTTTGATGATTTCCGGCGGCTACCGGCATGATATCGAACAGACCGGCGTATCGCTCAGCAATCTCAATGAGGACGAGCTTAGCCGCAACCTTTCGGCCAGTTTTGTCTTGTCCACCGGTGATAAGACCAAACTTACGGACCTGCGTTTGGGTCAGCTCAATATAACTTTCGAGCCTTTCAAAAACCGCGAAATCAAAACCGGTTTTCAGTACAAAATCATGCATTCGGCCCATCCGGCTTTTTCCTTGGCTTATCTGGATCATAACGGCCAAGTAAGACATGTTCTTTCACAACCGGAGGTGTATGTGCAAGTTAAAGTTACGCCTCGTCGTCGTATGGCGGGCTATGGTGTACAACGTTATCAAGTGAACCGCAATTATCCCGTTTTCCTGCTGCGCTACACCCGCGGTTTTTCGCGAAGCCTGCCCGATGCTTTCGATTATGACAAAATCCAATTCTATTTCGACAAACGTATTCTGATGGGATGGGTTGGCCGTTCGGTGGTGCAGGTGGAAGCCGGAAAAGTGTTCGGTGCCGTACCCATGGGGTTGCTTAACGTGGTGCCGGGTAACCAGTCGTATTTCTTTGTGGGAAAATCCTTTCAATTGGTCAATTATTACGAATTTGTCACCGATACTTATGCCGCCTTCAAGTGGATGCATAATTTCGAAGGCCGGCTTTTCAACAAAATTCCCCTTCTTAGTCGCACCAAATGGCGTACTCTGGTGTTTTTCAACACGGTTTGGGGACGAATTTCCGATGCTAACAAACAAATCAACCGGACGGGCATTCCCTACCGCGCGCCCGAAAAACCTTATATGGAGTACGGCGTGGGTATTACCAATATTTTCAAATTCCTGGAATTCGATGCCTTTTGGCGTGCCAATTACCGCGGACCGGGACGTCAGAATTTCGGCATTAAAATGAATATGCGTTTGGATTTTTAATTCCCCGGCCGGCGTTTACAAATGTGCTTTCAGAATGCGTGAAATTTTTTTGGGATGCGTCATCACCGCCAAATGGCCGGCTCCGTTGACGGGGAAAATCTCTCCTTTCAGGTAGCGAAAAGGAAAAATCCTGTCCTTGTCGCCGTGAATATGTATCCAAGGCGTTTGAGGTAAGTCCGAGCGCCATGTCAGTATGCTTTTCATGGCCCAGCGAAAATAGGTCCGGGACCGGATGCTCATGTAGGTTTCGTAGAGCATCAATCGCTTGCGAAGCTTTCCCGGAGGAACCGCTTTGGCCGTGCGCGCCGGTTGTGTGATCAGCCCGTAAGGTAGCCAATTCCAAATGCGAAGCAGTCGTCCCCATTTGTACCATGGCGGAAAACAGGCGTTGGATTTCACGGTGGATATGAAAATCAATTTTTCCACGGGAATTTGCTTGCTTATTTCATGAATGATGACGCCGCCGAAGGACATCCCCAACAGTACACTTCCGGGGCGAATATCATAAGTGGAAATCAATCGTGCGGTGTAGGCTTCCAGCGATTCGTTTTTCTGCGGCATCAACCATTCCATCCGGACAGTTTCCACATGTGGCGGAAAGCGCAAGCCTTTGAAAATGGTGCTCTTGGCACCCATGCCCGGCATGAGGTAAAGTTTGACCTTGTCCATCTCGTTCGATTCTTATTCAAAATTAACGGATTTCCTCGAATCCCGATAATGACTTAAACAATTGAATCAGGCGCATAATAAACATGCAAGACTTCCGGTATTACGGTTAAAAGGAGATATTATGCACCGGGGCACAAAAGAAAGACTTTCGAATATTTATCCATACAAAAAAATAACGGATATTTTTTAAAATTTTTGTTACGGTATAGGTTTATAACTGATTGATTACAACTTATTTAACCAAATAATAAACTTGTTCCGAATCCCAAATCCTCCCATAGGTCGATACGGCTCCTACGGAGGATTCTGGATACGTCATATGACCCCAATGGGGACTCGTTTCGCTCTTCGGGACAAGTCCGAAATCCCGTTTTGCCAACCTCCTTCAACGTATATGAACAAAGCACTTGATTTCATTTAATGAATCAAGATGCCTGTCGCTTTAAAAGAAAAAGCGGGGAAAAATCGAATAAATGCTTTATTTTTGCGGGTATAAATTTTAGGAATCCATGTTGGAAAATATTGAAAAATATATCGAAGAGGTGCGGCAATTTGAGGCCGCCCACCTCGATGAAGTGGAGCAATTCCGGATTCGTTTTGCGGGTCGCAAGGGTTTGATCAATAAATTGTTCGACGAATTCAAGCAAGTCCCCAAGGAAGAAAAACCCCGCTACGGCCAATTGCTCAACACCCTGAAAAAAGTCGTGGCCGAGAAGGTGGAAGACCTCAAAAGCAAGCTCCAAAACCAAGCTGCCGCCACCCCTTCCGGTTTCGACCCCACGCGTCCGGGTTATCCCTACCGCCTGGGAAGTCGTCATCCGGTGAGCCTGGTACGCAACCGCATCATCGATATTTTTCGCCGTATTGGTTTTAATGTGTCATACGGACCTGAAATCGAAGACGATTGGCACAATTTTACGGCCTTGAACCTGCCGGAATATCATCCTGCCCGTGATATGCAGGACACTTTTTTTGTGGAACTTCATCCGGATTGGCTATTGCGTACGCACACCTCTTCCGTACAAATCCGGTATATGGAGCAAAACCGGCCGCCCATTCGTACCGTTTCGCCCGGCCGTGTGTACCGCAACGAAGACATCAGCGCACGTTCCCACCTGATGTTCCATCAAGTGGAAGGCCTTTATGTGGATACGGACGTTTCCTTTGCCGACCTCAAACAAACCTTACTATACTTTACCCGTGAAATGTTCGGCGAAAATTCGCGGATTCGCCTTCGGCCGTCCTATTTTCCCTTTACTGAACCCAGTGCCGAAGTGGATATCTATTGGGGATTGAAAACCGAAACCGATTACCGTATCACCAAAGGCACCGGTTGGTTGGAAATCATGGGTGCCGGTATGGTGGACCCCAATGTGCTGGCCAATATGAACATCGATCCGGAAAAATATTCGGGTTTTGCCTTCGGTATGGGGATTGAGCGGATTGCCATGTTGTTGTATCAAATTCCCGATATTCGCTTATTGTTTGAAAACGATTTGGGATTCTTGAAGCAATTTAAATCCGTGTTATGAAGAAAGCCGTAGTGGCCTTGGGAGGCAATGCATTGAGCCTGGCTGGGGGAAGCGGTTCCGTGGACGAAATGCGGCACAGGATCAAACGTGCCGTGGAAGCTCTTTGGCCTTTGACGGAGGAAGGCTACCGCTTGGTGATTACCCACGGCAACGGACCGCAAGTGGGTGCACAGTTGCTCAAAAACGATGCCGGACAAATCGAATACGACGTACCGGCTTATCCTTTGGACGTCTTGGTGGCCGACACCCAAGGCGAAATCGGTTACCTTATCGAAAGCGAATGGCGCAACAGAGCGGCCGCCCTTAACCGGCAGGAAGAAATCGCGACTTTGGTTACCATGATCGAAGTGGACGAAAAGGATCCGGCTTTCCGTAATCCGGTAAAGCGGGTGGGGAAGACCTATTACGATGCCGCCGAGGTGGAACATCTGAGCCGTACCAAGGCCTGGCAATTCCTGGAAGAAACCAAGCGGGGACGTAAAGGATGGCGCCGTGTGGTGCCTTCGCCCGAACCCTTGGATGTGGTCAATAAGGCGGCCTTGCAACGCCTTTCGGAAGCCGGTTTTCATCTGGTGGCCGGCGGTGGAGGCGGTATTCCCGTGACCCGGCGCAACGGACGCTTGCACCCCGTGGAAGCCGTCATCGACAAGGATTTGGCCACGGCCCTGATAGCAAGGGTTTTGGACGCGGAATTGTTCATCATCCTGACGGATGTGTCACACGTTTACCTGCACTACGGAACCCCCCGCCAAAAGCCTTTGGAGCGAATAAGCGTGGAGGACCTGGAAAAATATGCCGGTGAAGGCCATTTCGGCAACGGTAATATGTTGCCCAAAATCCTTGCCGCCATCCGTTTCGTGCGCCGAACGGGACGCCGCGCCCTCATCACCGATTTCGAAGGCCTGCACAAAGGCGAAGGAACCTTTATTGTGCCTCCTCGCCATGACACCGGCGGGAAATAAGTCACCGGTCATCCGTCTTTTTCCTTTTTCCCAACTCCCAACACCGTCAATAATGAATCACGAATTTCACGAATGAACACGAATGAATAAAGAAAATTTGTGCAATTCGTGCAATTCGTGGCTAAAAAGACCTTTGTGTTCTCCGTGCCTTCTTTGTGTACTTTGCGGTTAAACATAAGCAGCGAAGCTGCAAACCCAAATCCTAAATCCTAAATCCGTAAATAATGAA
>JAADEB010000143.1 GCA_013153655.1 Chlorobiota bacterium | reverse complement strand
CGTCAGAAGGGAAAGCAGAAGCAATACAAAGGTTTTCGACATTTTCACAGCATAAAATTAAGAAAATATGGCGAAACCCGTTCCTTCCGGCCATCCGTGCCTCATGACGGACCTGCTTCCCTGCGGTGAATTCGTCTCTTTAAGGATTGTGTTTGCGATAATCGGCGAGGAATTTTTCCAAGCCTTTGTCCGTAAGCGGATGCCGCACCAAGGCCAGCAAAGGTTTCAGAGGTGTGGTGACCACGTCGGCGCCAATACGTGCGCTTTCGATAATATGCATGGGATGGCGAATGCTGGCGGCCAGGATTTGGGTGGGAAAACCGTAGTTGTCAAAAATCAAACGGATATCCGCAATAAGTTGGATACCGTCGGTACTGATATCGTCCAGGCGGCCGATAAAGGGCGAAACGTAGGTGGCACCGGCTTTGGCGGCCAAAAGGGCCTGACCGGGGGAGAAAATCAAGGTACAATTGGTTTTAATCCCTTCGGAAGTGAGTTGGCGGATGGCTTTAAGTCCATCGGTAATCATGGGAATTTTTATGACAATATTGGGAGCGATCTCGGCCAGCTCGTGTGCTTCGCGAATCATGCCTTCATAATCCGTAGCTATCACTTCGGCACTCACATCGCCGTCCACCAGCGAGGCGATGGCCGCATAGTGTTGCATAATGGCGTTTTTGCCGCCGATGCCTTCTTTGGCCATTAATGACGGATTGGTGGTAACCCCGTCCAGGATACCCATATCATTGGCCTGACGGATTTCGTCCAAATTGGCCGTATCGATAAAAAATTTCATAAGCGTATTATTTTTTTCAAAGTTCGTAAAAATTCCGGTTATGGTGAAAAATGTAATTTTGCATGACAAATTTAATTGATGCGATACATCTTTATCATATTGGCAATTTTTTTTCTTTCGTTTTTTTCTCCGGATAATGTAAAAGCGGAATTAAAAATTTATATGTCGCCCGTGCCCCGGGACAGAAAAGGCAATTGGATATTGTTTGTTTATGATAATCCGGATGATTTCCCCACGCGTCCAGAGAAAGCATTGGTAAAAAGAATCCTACCGCTTCATACGCCCCAACCCGTGCGTATTTCCTTGCCCCCCGGTGAATATGCCGTAGCCTTGTTTCTGGATGAAAACGGCAACGGCAGAATCGACAGAAATTTCTTGGGTATCCCAACGGAACCCTATGCCCTTTCAGGCCATCCCCGGTTTCATTTCGGTCCGCCCCGATTCGAGGAATGTAAAATCAATGTTCAAGCCCCCGAAACGGTTCTTCTCCTCCGGATAGCGGATTGAATTGTTTTATTGGCAAAGGCGGTTTTTGGCGTTGCGGTATTCTTCGATAATTTGCCTTATTATTTCTGCTGCCGGCAAGACATGGTCGAAAAGGGCTGCCACCTGTCCGATTTCCAATTCACCTTCTTCCAAATCGCCCTCGAACATGCCGCGTTTGGCCCGCCCGCGTCCCAATAGGCGGCGCAGATCCTCCTCGGTGGGACATTGGCGATAGAGTTGTTGCAATTGTTCGTAAAAGGCATTTTTTATCAAACGGACGGGCGTGATTTCTTTCAGGGTCAATTCGGTGTCGCCTTCGGTTACCGCCAAAACGGCTTTTTTGAAATTTTCGTGGGCCGACGATTCTTCCGAAGCCACAAACCGGCTTCCTATTTGCACGCCGTCGGCACCCAAAGCCATGGCAGCCAGCATTTGACTTCCCGTGCCTATACCTCCGGCGGCCAATAAGGGTAAATCCGTAACCCGCCTTACGGCCGGTACCAGAACCATGGTGGTGGTTTCTTCTCGTCCGTTGTGACCGCCCGCTTCGAAACCTTCGGCCACAATGGCATCCACACCCGCCTCGTGTGCCTTCCGGGCAAAACGGCTACTGCTCACCACATGGGCAACCTTTATGCCGTGTTGTTTTAGATAAGGCGTCCATTTCTTGGGATTCCCGGCCGAAGTAAAGACGATTTTTACGCCTTCCTCCACGATAATATCCATTATTTCCTCGATGTCGGGGTAGATCAATGGCACGTTTACACCCCAAGGCTTGGAAGTGGCTTGCTTGGCCTTGCGAATATGTTCGCGCAGGATCTGCGGATACATGGAACCCGAACCGATGAGTCCCAATCCGCCGGCTTCGCTTACCGCTACGGCCAGTTTCCATCCGCTTACCCAAATCATACCGCCTTGAATCAAGGGATATCGAATACCGAACAAACGACATACGGGATTATTTTCAAACATGGAATATGAATTTTCTTATGTTTTCCGGATTAAAACGAAAAATATGCTCTTCCTTTTGCAATAGTGCCTCACGGATCAAGCTTTCCGTATCCAAGCGTTGCCATTGATTTTCCGTGTAGCCCAAATGGGCGCGGGTTTCGGGATTGTCGGGAGTAAACATGGCACAGGCATCGTCATGCGGCAGGACGGAAATATCGTAAGTGCCCGTATCCCTGGCGCGGCGAATAATTTCCTTTTTGTCCAAAGCCACCAAGGGGCGTAATACAGGCAAGGAAGTTACGGCGGAAATGGCCCGCATGTTTTCCAGGGTTTGCGATGCCACTTGTCCCAACGAATCTCCGGTAACCAAAGCGCCGGCCCCTTCTTCTTCGGCCAGGGCGGTGGCAATGGCGAGCATAAATCTGCGCAGCAAAATCAAACGCATCTTGCTGTCGGTGTGCCGGGCAATGGCTCGTTGGATTTCCAACACGGGTACCAAAATGAGTTTTATCACGGGTTGATACACCGTCAGTACCCGGGTCAAATCCTTAACCTTTTCCACCGATTGAGGCGAAGTTTCGGGCATGGAATGAAAATGAACCGCCGTGAGTTGCATCCCGCGATTGATCATCATGCGCGCGGCTACGGGTGAATCGATGCCTCCCGAGAGCATCACCACCCCCTTCCCGGATGTACCCACGGGCAATCCGCCTATTCCGGGTACAATTTTATCATAAATCAACGTTTGCTCGGGACGCACTTTGATGTTTAGTGTCCAATCGGGATGCGTCAAATCCACCGGATTCCCCAATTGCGACGCTATTAATGCACCCGCCTCCACGGCCAAATCCCGTGAAGTGTATGGCAAATCCTTACGTAACCTGCGTGCCGTAATACGAAAACTTTTTCCCCGAGCCAATCGCTCCCGCGCCATGCTAAGGGCCGCTTCCAAAATCTTGTCTTTATCCGTGCCGGTGGTCCATACGGAATATAAACCCGTCACGCCCGGCGTCCGGCGTATAATTTCCATCATTAAACGCCTCCTTTCGGCATCCGGCTTAGCTTTTAACTCCAAAAACAAGCTCCCGCCCCGTTGTTTCCCGAAAACAAGCTCCGGAAAAGCCTTCAATTTTTTCTTCAATTGCTCGCGCAAGGCCCGGGCAAACAATTTACGGTTTTGACCCTTTAAATAAATTTCTTCGAAATTGACAATAATAAGTTCTTTCACGCAGTCTTTTGATTTGAAGCCGAATTTACAAAAATAACGGGATACAAATATTATCTCTATGACGCCTCCGGAACCCCTTTCCCGCTTCAAGGAGCAAGGAGAATGGTCAAAGACCAAAGTGCCGGTAAGTTAGAGATGAGGATCCGAAGGTAAATCGTAATCGTTACTTTTACCTTGCTCCTTTTCCCTTTCTCCTTCCCAAAGGGTTTCCTCCGGCGGCTCCGGGAGCCCTCGTGCGTCGGGCATGGCCCTCGCACGGGTCTCCCTCCGCACCGGGGGAGCCGGACGGCAAGCCGCCCGTCTCCCCCGGCGGCCGGCAAGCCCCTGTCGGGTCTTCCGTCCGGTTAGTTTTTTGAAAGTTTGAAAATTTTTTGAACAGATGTTTTTTAGTGGATAGAGTAGGGTGAACAGAAGGAACCGCGTTTGTGCATTCCCTAAGAAAGATATTAACCTTAAAATAAATCCGAAAATGTATCAAAACCCGAAACGGTAACTGAGGGCATAACCGAGGCCGAAACCGAAATGCGACACATTGGTCCGGTAGAAGCCGGGAACATACACGGCGGTCATGTCGCCGGCTTGGGGGGTGCGGGGCATCCATTTGCCGGAAACATAAAGGTCCAAATAAAGGTTATGGAAAAGCTCGGCACGTACGGCGGTGGTGAGTTCCAACCACCAGGCATGCAGCCGGTCGAAGCGGACGGAGCCGTTTCGCGTGTAGGACCAATGATCGTAGGGGGCGGGATAATCGATATGAATTTGATCGAGGCGGTAGTCGAAGGCGGCGCGGGCATAACGGATGCCGAGGGTAATTTCGTTGTGCATGTCGCCCCAATTGTCGTAGAAATTGTAATGGTAACCGGCCTTCCAATAACGTCCTTCGGAAACGAGCGAAAAGGTGGGATGGGTGTAGGGCATGGTTTCGGTTCCGGCGGTCAGTTCGAAAATATGGTTGCCGTAGCCGAGGTTGAGGTAGGCTTGGTCGATGTTGCCGTGGCGGTAATGCGACCAAATCTTCTTGCCGATATCGTAGCCGAGGCGCAGGTGCATGCGTCCGGCAAAAGGCGAAGTTTTTTTTACGGCCGAAGTATCGGTTTGGGCCGGTGCCACGGCCAATGCCAAGAGGGTCAGTATGCTAAAAATAAATGTTCGCATGGGCCAAAGTATCTTCTTTTACGACGGGAACAACCACTTCCGCATGGCGAATCCACCGGTGGGTGAGCGGTTCGATTTGCAATGAATCCAACACGAGCACAAATCCGCATGCCTTGGAGAGAAATTCTTCGCGCGGACGGTAGCTAAATACGAGGGTATCGGTTTGGCGCAGGGAGCCGTTTTTCCAAGTAAAAGCCAATTGGTGTTCGCCGGGTTCGGGCGGTAGATAGAACGCCACCGAATCGGCGGGGACAAGGGGCACCAATGTGAGCGTGTCATAAGTAACGGTCAGGGAATCCACACGGCGGGGCGCACCGGTGGCATCGTCGCGGAAACGCAATACCACGGGCGTGACGCGCTTGTGCAGACATAGGTCGTCGCGTTCGCAAGCACTTTGCAGAACGAGGAAAGACAGAAGCAACCAAAGCAATTTTTTCATATCAGGCTTTTCGGTCCAACACGGCGATATTTTCCACATGATGGGTCTGAGGAAACATATCCACCGGATGGATGAGGCTAATATCGTAAAAATTTTTCATTAGGGCCAAATCCCGTGCCTGGGTGGCGGGATTGCAACTGACATACACCACGCGCCGGGGCAGAAGGCGAAGGATCTGGGCGGTTACATCCTTGTGGAGACCTTCGCGCGGCGGGTCCACCACCAACACATCCGGGCGGCCGTAGGCATGTATCAATTCACCGGTAAAGAGGTCCTTGGCATCGCCTTGGACGAAGTCCGTATTTTCGATTTCGTTGAGGCGGGCGTTGTAGCGGGCGTCGTCCACGGCTTGGGGCAGGGTTTCTATGCCGATTACGCGCCGGGCGTCACGGGCCAGGTAAAGGGTGATGCTGCCGGTGCCGCTGTACAGGTCGTAAACGAGGTCGTCCTTACGGATTCCGGCATAGGCGCGGATACGGTCGTACATATTTTCCACCTGCCATGAATTGGTTTGGAAGAAGGACTTGGGTTTAATCCGGAAACGCAGGTCACCCACCCGCTCGATGATATGATCGCGGCCGGACCATAATTGTACGGGCAAGTCGTAGATGGTGTCGTTGGGTTTGGGATTGATCACATACTGCAAGGAGGTGATTTCGGGAAATTCGTTTTCCAGAAAGCGCATGACCTTTTCCACCGCGGGCCGGTCGTCTTGGAAAAAGTGTACAATAAGCATGATTTCACCGGTGCGTGTGGTACGCACGGTAAGCTGGCGCAAAAGTCCGGTTCGTTCGCGCGGGTGATAGAAAGGTATTCCGTTTTCCTTGGACCAATCGCGGAGGCGGTTGCGGATGCGGTTACCGGGTTCGGGTTGGAGGTGGCAATGGTGAATATCGAGGATTTTGTCCCAATGGCCGGGCACATGGAAACCGAGTCCCCGGCGGTCGAACGAGGTATCGCTGTTGATCTCTTCGGCTGTGAGCCAGCGGCTTGCCGTAAAGGCATATTCCATTTTGTTGCGATAGGCATGCACCCGCGGCGAAGCCAGGATGGGCATTTGTTTTTTCCAGCTCAGGCCGCCGAGGCGCCGGAGCGCGTCGAGGACGGTTTGTTCTTTGGCTTGCAGTTGGGTTTCGTAGGATACGTGTTGGAGTTGGCAACCGCCGCAGATGCCGTAATGTTCGCATACGGGCGGCACGCGCAAGGGCGAAGCTTCCTTCAAGACGGCCACGGTTCCTTCGTAGTAGGCCTTTCGTTTTTTACGTACCTGTACGTCCACCAGGTCGCCGGGAGCGGTGTAGGGCACGAATACCACGCGACCGTCGGGCGCACGGCCTACGCCTTTGGCTTTGGCGCCGATTTGCTCGATGCGAATACCGGGAAGAAGTTTGGGTTTGCGGCGGGCCATGGGATATTTTTTGTTGCTGCGAAACTAAGGAAATTCCGTTGAATATAATTGTTGAATCGGGCAACCGTTGAATCGTTAAACCGAAAATTCTGTTGAAAAGTTGAAAAGTTGAAAGGTTGAATGGATTGGTTTTCAGGTCGTTAGGTCGTTTAACCGGGTATTTTTGTTGAATAGTTGAATAGTTGAAAAGTTGAATAGATTGATTTGCAATTTGTTAAACTGTTAAATCGTTAAACCGCCGTGTCCGCCTCAGGCGGATTAAATCGATTAGCGGCTTTGCCGCACTTTAACCTTTCCCCTTTTTCCTTGTCCCTTTATTATTGAGCGTTAAATCGCCGCGTCCGCCTCAGGCGGAAAGCAATCTCCTTCTTTGGAACACGGTTTATTCAATGAACAATGAATAATGTGATTGAATTGATTATGTCATTCCGAAGGAAGCGACGCAAGGAACGACGGCCTGTCCCGAATTTACTTCGGGAAAGAATCTCCATATTGGACTTTATAGGAATGAAATTTCTCACGTTCGCTCGAAATGACAAAATCCCAAATCCCAAATCCGGGAAGAAGGAGATTGACGGATGACCGGTGACCGGTGGATTTTCGGGAAACGTGGCACGGAGAACGGGGAACGTGGTATTTCTGTTAAATCGTGCAATCGTTAAATCGTTAAATCGAGAGGGGCTGATTAGCAAAGCTGAGCGAAGCAAAGTCCCAGAGGGACGCATTGGTGGTAGCAATATGGAAATGCTATATTCCGCTAAGTCCCGGAGGAACGCAGTATTGGTAGTAGCCGGTGTGATAACGCCGGGTAAATGAAACATCACACAAGGACGAGGGTTTTGGCGGGATTTTTGGTAAAAATCATGCCAAAACCCGTATTTTTTCATGCCACACGAAAGGATTCGTGCGGCAGCGGGAATTTTTCGGGAAACGGGGCACGGTAAACGGGGAACGTGATTTTGTTGGGATGAAAATGGTACGGATATCACGGATGATTCGGATTTTTTATTTGACGTTTTGTAGAGACGCCGTATACCGGCGTCTCGTTTTTATTATCGTAATGATATATGTGGTAGAGACGCGATGCATCGCGTCTCTACCATATGATGATTTGATGCATGATACGTAGAGACGCCGGTATACGGCGTCTTTACATTCCGGGAAACGTTCCACGATAACCGTTTCACGTTCCACGTTCTCCGTTTTACGTTTTCCGTTTCCCGGCGCGCCGGCCTTGCGGGTTGGCTTCGCGCGAGCCGGCGAAGCGATATGCGCGGAGGCCTTGCCGAAGTTCCGGCCGCGGAATGCCGGCGGACAGAGGGGAGCCGCCATTCCGCGGCGGATGGGTAAGCGGCGGGATATTGGCGTTGGCAGGCCGTCGGCGCCGGACGAGAGCAAGGCCGAGCACATACAAGCGGAGACGGCGACCCGCGGCCTTGTGCGCAGGCCTAAGGAAGGGACGCGCCCTCGAATTTATATTATATAATATAATGTATAAAGATGGAAACGGGTTTTTAGGCGAAGAGGTTTTGCGGTTTTGTCAAAAACGCGGCCGTCGGGAGGGGAGGAAATAAATTTTTGATAATGAGTTTGAAAAACAAAAAAAAGTTTCTATATTTGCACGCCAATTTAAACCATAAAAGAAGAATATGCCTACCATTCAACAGCTTGTAAGAAAAGGCCGCAAGACCATCACCAA
>JAADEB010000117.1 GCA_013153655.1 Chlorobiota bacterium | reverse complement strand
ACGATCCGGTAACCTACACCGTCGGCGTAACGGATTTGATTTTCAATCCCACCATTTGGATTTACGCCCGCAAATTGCGTACGCCCGACGGCAAGATTGTCACGCAGTCCTACTGGTTTCAGGAAGCGGACGACACTTCGCCCCAATACTGGAAGGAGCGTTTCGGTGCATAATTTTCAATTTTTGGTCCGGATTTTGCGGAAACGGCTTGTAGGATGTTAAAAAAAATTCCTATTTTTGCTTTTCAGAGGACCCATAGCTCAGTTGGTTAGAGCACCTGACTCATAATCAGGGGGTCGCAGGTTCAAGCCCTGCTGGGTCCACATACATATGGATATGAAAAGAAACTTTTTTATATTATTTTTCCTTTTCGTTACACCCGGAATGGTAGCGCAAATCAATTTTCCACCGCCGCCTCCGCCGCCCGGTGTACCGGCTGATCCTTTACCTATACTCTTGTGGGGAAGTGCTTTAATTATTTTATTGTATTTCTTCTTGAAAAAAAGAAACATAAAACGTTAGATGAAAGCATTTCTGAATTGGAGTAGCGGCAAAGATGCCGCTTTTTCTTTTTATAAGCTTTGGCTATCGGGAAAAGCGCCGAACCTATGGCTTACTACGGTTAACCGGCAATACGGACGCGTATCTATGCACGGTGTGGATGTACGCTTGCTGCGCCGGCAAGCCTTTGAAGCCGGTGTGCAGCTTCGTGAAATTCCGTTAAGTACCACCACGGATTTGGAAACCTACGACCGCATCATGCGGGAAGAAGTCACCCGCCTGAAAAATCAAGGTTACGACACGGCCGTTTTCGGTGATATTTTTCTCGAAGATTTGAAACAATACCGTATCCGTCAAATGAACCGTGTGGGTATGAAATGTTTATTTCCCGTTTGGGGATACGACACCCGTGAATTGGCCCGGGAAATCATTCGCTCGGGTATTAGAGCGGTGGTGGTGACCGTTAATGCCCGATTGATGGACCGTTCGTTTGCCGGCAGGGAATTCGACGAATCCTTTTTGGCCGACCTACCCGAAGGAGTGGATCCCTGCGGTGAAAACGGCGAATTCCACACCTTCGTATATGATGCACCTTTCTTTAAAAAACCCATCGCCATCAGGAACGAAGGTGTCGTGTTCCGCGAATATAAATCCTGCGACGACGAAGATGATCCCGTCGATAAAGATAAATCGAAATGGGACACGGCCTTTTGGTTTGCCGATCTCCGTCCGGAATAAACCTTACGGTCCGGAAAAAATATAATTTTTAAACGATATTTAATCGGGTTGTTTCCGGGAGAATCCGGAGAATTTATTATTTAACCAACCGTTATTCAAAAAAAATAAGCGAGAAAAGTAAATGAACCGTGTGAGAAAAAATTTTTCAAAATAAAAAATCTTATCTTTGATTATCCAAGCCTTAAAAATATGAATCTCATGAACAAACGCAGCTTTATTTTCCCTCTTTTGCTTGTTTTTTTCCTGTGGCAATGTTCGCACGAACAAGCGATGAAGATTGAAAAAGGACATTTGGGTCCTGTGGATGCCAAGACCGATAGCCTTTCCTTGAAGCGAATTTTTAAGGCCGACAGTCTGGGGAAAATCGAAACCTCCACGGGATTGGAAACCCAAGAAACGCTACCGGTTTACGACAGACAAAGCGGACGGGAAAAACTTCGTTTTACATTCCGTGAACAAAAGGACAGTATTTATTTGTATGCAGTAGAAGTGACGGACCCGCAATACAAAACCGCCAAAGGCCTATCCGTGGAAACGCCCTACGGGGAATGGAAGAAAAATTACCGTATTTCCCGGGTGGAAACCACATTGAGGCATGTGGTGGTTTTTCTGCCCGAACTGAATGCCACGCTTATATTTCCCTACGATGCGCTGGCGGACAATGCACAACATAACCCGGCCGTTCGCCCCGACGAATCGAGTCTTAAACCGGAGGCCAAGCCCGTGAGTATCATTCTGTTTTTCCGTAAAAATGAATAAATCCGCCACCAAACCCTCCTTCCTAGACCGGCTGGCCGCCAAATTGCTGGAAACCGGCCGCCCCGAACGGATTACCGTACTTTTTCCCAACAAAAGGCCGGCGGCTTTCCTGACCCGTTCTTTGGCCCGGCAATCCGGCAAACCCGTCTTGCTGCCGGAGGTGTATGCCATCGACGAATTCCTGGAACAACAAACCCCTTTTCGCAAAGCCGAAAATTTCGATTTGTTGTTGGAACTCTACGAAGCCTACCGCGAACTTTCCGCAAAACACCGCTTCGAACCACAATCCCTGGAACATTTTTTGGGTTGGGGAGGCATCCTGCTCAACGATTTCGATGAAATTGATAAATTTATGCTGGATCCGGTTTCCCTCTTCACCCGCTTGCGCGACATCAAGGAAATAGACCTTTGGTCGGAGGAAGAAGGTGAATTCTCACAAGCCTATTTACGTTTTTACGAATCGCTTACGGACCTTTACCGGCTTTTCCGGGAACGGCTGGCCGACAAAGGCATCGCCTACGCCGGTATGATTTACCGCTACGCAGCCGAACATGTGGACACTTGGTCCGAAAATTTCGAAAAACACAGCATCTGGCCGGCGGGATTCAATGCTTTGAGCCGTTCGGAACAAGAGATTTTTTCCCGCCTCATTGCCAAGGAAAAAGCCTTGCCTTTCTGGCAAGCTCATGAAACCTATGTGCGCGAACCTTTCGAAGCCGGTCATTTTATGCGGCTCAATCGCCGCCATCCCGTCATCGGTCCTACGGTCCCCGACCCCTTCCCGGAAGATGTGAGCCCCGGCAGCCTCCACACCATAGTGGAAACTTCCGACGACCACACCCAAGTGGAATGGATTGCCCGGCGCTTGGAAGAATGGCCGCCGGACACCGATTGGCTGCGAACGGCGGTGGTAGTACCCGACCCCGCCTTGCTTATGCCCTTGCTCTATCATCTGCCCGGCAACATTCCCGCCATCAACGTAAGTTTCGGCTATCCCCTCCATTTCCACGAAAGTATCAAATGGTTGACCGGACTTATCCGGTGGTTTTCCTTGAAGGAACAAAACCGCCCCGTGGATCTGAGCCAAATGCTCCAATGGCTGGGTCATGAGGTCAATCGTCTTGTTTTTCCCGGGTTTTCGCAAAAACTCTACGAACAGTGGCGCCAACATCCCCAGCGTTTTGTGGACAGGGAAAGCCTGTGCCGGCTGTCGCCCTTCGAGCAAGGAATGGAATTTTTGTGCCGCAAGGTATCCGTTTCCGGATTTTTGGAAACCACCGCCGCCCGGCTCGACGATGTTTTGAAGGCTTATGAAACCGATCCCGCCATGCTAAGCATTTGGTCCGGGGTCAAAAAACTTTGGGACCGCCTGACCGAATATCAACAGAAATACAATTGGTTCTCCGATTTTTATGCTTTCGAAAAAATCTTCCACCGTCTGTTGGCCCGAGAACAAATTCCTTACGAAGGCCACCCCTTGGAAGGCCTCCAAATCATGGGATTGCTGGAAACCCGCCTCTTGGAATTCGATCGCATATTTATCCTTTCGGCCGGCGAAGGTATTTTGCCCTCGGCCCGTCACGGAGGCAGTTTTATTCCCGCCGACGTGCGCCGGATGTGGGGATTACCCTTGCAGGATGAGAAAAACGCCCTCATGGCTTTCCATTTTTATCGCCTGATTTCCTCGGCTCGCCAAGTCTATTATCTCTACAATTCCTCTTCCGGCGGCTTAAAAGGCGGCGAAGCCTCCCGTTTCGTACAACAAATCGCCTACAAATGGCCCGAAATGGGAATTCCGGTTCGCCGGATTAAAGTCTTGCCTTCGGCCGCCCCCGTGGAAGGAGAATATGCTTTGCCCAAGGACGGTGAAGCGCTGCGCCGCCTGCGCGATTATGCCGCCAACCGCGGATTTTCGCCTTCGGCCATTACATCCTTTTGGCATTACCCCGAAGATTTTTACCGCAACTACGTCCTTCAATGGCGCGACGAAAATACCCCCGAAGCCCGGATTGCCGACAACGATTTGGGAAGCGTGGTCCACGATACCCTCGAACGCCTCTACCGGGATTGGATCGGTACACCCCTAACACCCCGAATCCTCGAACGTATCTACGGCCAAATCCCCGAAACCACCGAAAACGTATTTCGCACTCTCTACCTCAACGAAAAAAACGGCAAAAAATACCGCATCATAGGCAAGAACCTCCTGGCTCTGAACGCCTCCATGGAATGGGTCAAAAAAATTGTGGACATCGACCGGGATTTGGTGAATTCGGGTCATCGATTGACTATTCGCCATTTGGAAAAAAAATTACAAACCGAAGCCTCATTCCCCGGTATAGGGAAAATCAAATTCAAAGGCATCCTCGACCGTCTCGACGAACTGGACGGCAACTGGCGCATAGTGGACTACAAAACCGGCGTACCCGAATTGAAAAACAAATGGCCCCTTCCGGAAGATTTTCCCCTGAAATCCGGTTTGCGTTATCAATTCCAACTTTGGTTTTATGCCTGGCTGGCCCGCCGCAACGGACTGATTCCCGGCGATTTTCCCGTGGAAAACGTGATTTACACGCCCCGCTCGAGTCAAGCCATCCATACCGGTATTCCCTTCGACGGAGAGGCCGAGACCTTATTCCTGGAAGTTTTGGAAAACGCCATCCGCGACATTTTCGATCCCGGCCGTGATTTTTTACAGGAAGCCTAATCCGTTTTCCGTATATTTTTTTTCAACGCATTCTTTCACTCGTCACCGGTCGAATCCATTTCACTTTCCAACTATCCCACAAAATACCGGTTCGACGCTCCATAATAAAGGGACAAGGTAAAAGGTGAAAGGTTAAAATGCGGCGAAGCCGCTAATCGATTTAACGGTTTCACGATTTTACGGTTTAACAAATCTATTCAACTTTTCAACTATTCAATAGAAAAAACCACGTGTACATGCCTGAAATAAGTTCACCGTTTACCATTTCCCGTTTCCCGGATCTGCACAGGGCATCGGTCACCGGTCATCAGGCAAACCGATTTAACGGTTTAATGATTTAACGGTTTAACAAATCTATTCAACTTTTCAACCATTCAACTCTTCAACAACATTATCCACCACCCTCCCTTCATCAGCTCATAAATGGTTTCTCGGGAAATGGTTATATTTGGCTAATTAAACCCTAAACTTATGGACGACCTTAGCCATTATGTTTCCGAAAACAAACAACGTTTCCTGGACGAATTGTTCGATATCCTTCGTATTCCCTCCGTCAGCACCGACCCGGTGTACGCTCAGGACGTGCTCAACACGGCCGAACGGGTAAAATATTATATGGAAAAAGCCGGCCTGGACAACGTAAGCCTGGAAGAAACACCCGGCTATCCCATCGTGTACGGCGAAAAAATCATCGACCCGGCTTTGCCTACCGTTCTCGTTTACGGCCACTACGACGTCCAACCGCCGGACCCGCTGGAACTCTGGGAATCGGACCCTTTCGATCCGGTCATCAAAATTACGGACGAACATCCCGAAGGCACCATCGTGGCACGCGGTTCCTCGGACGATAAAGGCCAAATGTTTATGCATATCAAGGCCTTGGAATACATGATTTCGCATAACCTGCTGCCGGCCAACGTAAAAATTATGATTGAAGGCGAAGAGGAAGTGGGTTCGCCGAGCTTGACATGGTATGTACAAAACAATCGAGACAAACTGGCCAACGATATTATCCTCATTTCCGACACCTCGCTCATCGGCAAGGAAACGCCTTCCATTACGGCGGGCCTGCGCGGGCTGTCGTATGTGGAAGTAACGGTGCAAGGTCCTTCCCACGACCTGCATTCGGGACTTTACGGCGGTGCCGTGGCCAATCCGGCCAATGTGCTGGCACGCATGATCGCCTCGCTCCACGACGGCAAACGCCGCATCACCATTCCCGGTTTCTACGACAAGGTGGTGGAATTCAGCGACGAAGACCGGGCACGCATCAATGCCATTCCCTTCGACGAGGAAGCCTACAAACGCCTGCTGGGCGTGGAAGCCTTGGAAGGTGAAGAAGGCTACACCACCCTCGAACGCGCTTCCATCCGGCCTACCCTGGACGTAAACGGTATTTGGGGCGGCTACACCGGCGAAGGCGCCAAAACCATTATCCCGTCCAAAGCCTCGGCCAAAATATCCATGCGCCTGGTTCCCGATCAGGAACCGGACGAAATCACGGCCTTGTTTACCAAACATTTCCTCAGCATCGCACCGCCTTCGGTAAAGGTGGACGTCAAAGCCTTCCACGGCGGATATCCCTACATGATGCCTACGGACCATCCGGGTTACCGGGCGGCCGAAAAAGCCTTGGAAACCACCTTCGGACGCAAAGTGTATCCCTACTACACGGGCGGAAGCATTCCCATCGTTCCTTTGTTTGAAAAAGAATTGGGAAGCAAATCGGTGTTGATGGGCTTTGGCCTGGAAACCGACCGCATTCACTCGCCTAACGAAAACTTCGGTGTATGGAATTTCCTCAAAGGCATCGAAACCATTCCTTACTTCTACCGTTATTTTGCGGAAGATTTCAAAAAAGCCTGACTTGGAGCGCTACAAGGAATTGATCGACGCTTACCTGGCGGGCATCCGGCTTCCGGAGCATCCGGCACGCCTCTACGACCCGGTTCGCTACGTGCTGGCACCGGGCGGCAAACGGGTGCGGCCGTCCCTTACGCTTATGGCGGCCGAAGCTTACGGCAAACATGCCGACGAAGCCTTGCCGGCGGCGGCGGCCTTGGAAATTTTCCACAATTTCACCCTGCTCCACGACGACCTGATGGATCATGCCGGCCTGCGCCGGGGCCGGCCTACGGTTCATAAAAAATGGGACGAAAACACGGCCGTCCTCTCGGGCGATGCCATGGTGTATGTGGCACAACAACAATTGGAAATCTATCCAGCGGAAACCTACAAAACCTTGCAATCGCTGTTCAACCGTACGGCTTTGGAAATCTGCGAAGGCCAGCAGGAAGATATGGATTTCGAAACCCGCAACGACGTACCCTGGGACGAATATCGCGAGATGATTCGAAAAAAAACCGCCGTGCTGCTGGGAGCCGCCATGCAATTCGGCGCCATTATCGCCGGACGGGACGGCAACGAACAAAAATTGCTCTACGATGCCGGCGTTCACCTGGGATTGGCCTTCCAAATCGCCGACGACTATTTGGACACCTTCGGCGACGAGTCCTTCGGAAAGCAAATAGGCGGTGATATACGCGAAGGCAAAAAAACATTTCTCTACATCAAAACCCTGGAAGCCATGAACCACCGGGAGCGGGAAACCTTCAAACGCCTCTACGGTCAAGCGGAAAAAACGAACGAAACTCTGCGGGAAATCACCCGTATCATGGAAGCACACAACATTCCCGAAACGGCACGCCAAGCCATAGCCGGCCACACCCGCCGCTACGAAGAATTGATTCGCCGCTCGGCCATGCCGCCGGACTTTCAAAAAGCCTTTATACGTTTGGGCGAAAAATTGTCGGAACGGACGAAATAGGAAAGGTTTGTGATTTTTTCCCGGTAAGATGGAGGTTTGTAACGCACCCAAACAGGACGATTTTCGATCGAAACCGAAAAAAGTTATAACCATATTCGGTTTAAATCGAAAAATGTTATAATTTTGAAGAAAAATTTTTATGCTGATTCACCGGATTTTGGAAGATATTATCCGCCGGGATTGGGATTCCGGCAAAGCCATGATTATTTTGGGTGCACGGCAAACGGGTAAAACCACTTTGCTTAAACAACTCACCGCCGGCATGGAAGAGGTATTGTATTTCAATGCCGATGAACCCGACACGCGCGAAATGTTGGCCGGTGTAAACGTGCGGCAATTGGAAAAAATTATCGGTCATCATAAAATCGTGGTGATCGACGAGGCGCAGCGTATTCCTTCGGTGGGTATTACGTTAAAGCTCATCCATGACCGGTTTCCGCAGGTGCGCTTGTTGGTATCCGGCTCATCGTCCCTGGATTTGGCGGCGGAAATCAACGAACCTATGACGGGCCGGAAATTCGAGTACCGGCTTTATCCGCTTACTTTCGGCGAAATGGTACTGCATCACGGACTTTGGACGGAAAAGCAAATGCTTAAAACCCGCTTGATTTTCGGTTATTATCCCGAAATCGTGGTCAAAAAAGGCATGGAAATTCCCTTGCTCAAAAACTTGGCCGGCAGTTATTTGTATAAGGA
>JAADEB010000120.1 GCA_013153655.1 Chlorobiota bacterium | reverse complement strand
ATTGGCAGTAAATTTGCAAGCATAATTAATGTAATATTGTAAAAAAAGCGGAAAGATGAAAAAACAAGATAAAGCCCACGAAAAAAATAAGGATTTGAAGGAACAAGTTGAAAATCAAGAAAATACACCAGAAGAACCTCGTTCCCAAGGGGAGGACAAAATAAACGAACTGGAAAAGCAATTGGCCGACGAAAAGGATAAATACATCCGCCTTTATGCCGAATTTGTCAATTTCCAAAACCGCACCAAGCGCGAAAAATCCGAATTGATCGAAACGGCTTCCGAAGACGTATTGAAAGCGCTATTGCCCATATTGGACGATTTCGAACGGGCCATGGCCGAAATGCGTAAAGCCGGGGACAACGAATTGCTCAAAGGGGTTCAGCTTATTTACGACAAATTTTTGAAAACTTTGAAGGATAAAGGATTGGAAGTCATTGAGGTTAAAAAAGGTGATTCTTTCAACCCGGATTTGCACGAAGCAGTGGCCCAAATTCCCGGCGACAAGAAAATGTCGGGGAAAATCCATGACGTTATCGAGCGCGGATACAAACTGGGTCGCAAGATCATTCGTTATCCCAAAGTGGTTACGGTACAATAATTGCAGTTACCGTCATTAAAAAAAATTACGGGTAATGGGAAAAGATTATTATGCGATATTGGGTGTGTCGCGTCAGGCCACGCAAGCCGAGATTAAAAAGGCCTACCGGCGTTTAGCCATCAAATACCACCCCGACCGCAATCCCGGCGATAAAGTGGCCGAAGAAAAATTCAAGGAAGCCGCCGAAGCATACGAAATTTTAGGTGATCCCGAAAAACGCGCCCGCTACGACCAATTCGGTGATGCGGCTTTTGCCAATGGCGGTGGTGCACATCATTACGAAGATGTCAACGATATTTTCCGTCATTTCAGTGATATTTTCAACGATATTTTCGGTGGCGGATTCGGCGGCGGATTCGGTGAACGCCAAACTTCCTACGGCAACCGCGCACGGCAGGTCAAGGGAAAAGATTTGCGTGTAAGGCTCAAAATAGGTTTGGAAGAAATGGTGCGGGGCGGTGAGCGCAAAATCAAAGTGCGCCGCAAGGTACGCGCCGCCGGTACGGAATATGCCGTATGTCCTTCCTGTGGAGGACGCGGTACGGTAAGCCGTGTAACGCACACTATTTTCGGTCCGGCCCAAACCCACAGTACTTGCCGCCAGTGTGGCGGTACGGGATACGTATTGTCGCGCCGTGCACCCGGTTCGGACGAGAACGGCTTGGAATGGACAGAGGAAGTGGTGACGGTTCGCATTCCCAAGGGTGTTCGCGAAGGTATTCAGCTCAAAGTGGCGCAAAAAGGACACGAAGCGCCCGCACCCGGTGGCGTGGCCGGCGACCTGTATGTGGTGTTCGAGGAAAAGGAAACGCCCGGCTTTCGCATCGAAGGACGCGATTTGCACTACATCCTGGACCTGAGCCTGCCCGAAGCCGTGTTGGGTACCGCCAAAACCATCGACACGCCACACGGAAAAATCAAAATCAACCTGGAAGGACCCGTGGAACCCGGAAAGGTCTTGCGCATTCGCGGCAAAGGCATTCCCGAAGTCAATACGGACCATTACGGCGACCTGTTTATCCATGTGCGCGTCCACCTTCCCGACAAACTTTCCGCCGAAGACGAAGCCTATTTTCGCAGCAAACTCAACGACCGGAATTTCGATGTAAAACAAAACCGAAAGAAAAATTTCTTCCAAAAAATTCACGATATTTTTTCCTAATTTCGAACAAAATTTAATCTATGCCCAAAATCCTGATTATCGAAGACGAAGAAGCCATTCAACGGGTGCTTCGTAACATATTGACGCGAGAAAAATACGATGTGGATGTGGCCTCCGACGGGGTGGAAGGCCTAAAAAAAATCAAATCTTCGGACTACGACGTGGTGCTTTGCGATATCAAGATGCCACGCAAGGACGGCTTGGAAGTGTTGGAAGAAGCCAAAAAAATCAATCCTCAATTGCCTTTTGTGATGATTTCCGGTCACGGTGATTTGGAAACCGCCGTGGAAAGCATGCGCAAAGGCGCTTACGATTATATTCAAAAACCGCCGGACCTGAACCGCTTGCTCACCACCTTGCGCAACGCCCAAACCATGGGTAATCTGGTGAAGGAAAACGTGAAATTGAAGAAAAAGGTGAGCAAAAAATACACCATGATAGGCGAGTCGGAGGCCCTGCGCAGCATTCGCGAAATGATCGATAAGGTGGCACCCACCGATGCGCGCGTACTCATTACCGGACCCAACGGAACGGGTAAGGAATTGGTGGCCCATCAATTGCACGAAAAAAGCAAACGTGCCAAAGGCCCCATGGTGGAAGTCAACTGTGCGGCCATTCCTTCGGAACTGATCGAAAGCGAATTGTTCGGCCACATGAAAGGCTCCTTCACCGGCGCTCATAAGGACAAAAAAGGGAAATTCGAACAAGCCCATGGCGGCACCCTCTTCCTCGACGAAGTGGGGGACCTCAGCCTGGCGGCCCAAGCCAAGGTGTTGCGCGCCTTGCAGGAAAGCAAAATTTCGCGCGTCGGTAGCGACAAAGACATTAAAGTGGATGTTCGTGTGATTGCGGCCACCAACAAGGACTTGAAAAAAGAAATCAGTGAAGGACGTTTTCGCGAAGACCTTTATCACCGCTTGGCCGTTATCGAAATCAAAGTTCCTTCCCTCGACGAACGCAAGGAAGATATTCCCCTTTTGGTGGAGCATTTCGTTAAGCAAATCGCCGAGGAACAAAACATGAAACCCAAGCGTTTTACCAAGGATGCCATTCGCAAATTACAATCCTATACCTGGTCGGGCAATATCCGCGAATTGCGCAACATCGTGGAACGCCTGATGATTCTCGGTGGCGACGAAATTACCGCAGACGATGTCAAAACCTTTTCCGGAAAAGAATAAAAACTCCAAATCCGGTAAATGAGAGGAGGAAACGGGAGAATGTTTTTATGAAAAAATGAAAGAGTGAATAATTGTTTTGAGTGAGTTAGTGTGATAGTGAGTGAGTGATAGGAGATTCCTCAGTCGTAAACTCCTTCGGAATGACATAGCTAACTATTTGATTTAGTTAAGGTTAATGTTAAAGTTAAAGTTTTTCCGATTCAACGGTTTAACGGTTTAACGATTTACCGATTTCACGATTCAACAGAAATAGGAGATTCCTCAGTCGTAAACTCCTTCGGAATGACATAGCTAACTATTTGATTTAGTTAAGGTTAAGGTTAAAGTTAAAGTTTTTACCGATTCAACGGTTCAACGGTTCAACGATTTAACGATTTCACGATTCAACAGAAATAGGAGATTCCTCAGTCGTAAACTCCTTCGGAATGACAAGAGTAACTATTTGATTTAGTTAAAGTTAATGTTAAAGTTAAAGTTTTTGCCGATTCAACGGTTTAACGGTTCAACGATTTAACGATTTCACGATTTAACAAATTGCAAATCAATCTATTCAACTCTTCAACAAAATTTCCCGGTTTATTAATTTGACGAATTTCCTCCATTACAGTCATATGTTATAATTAAGCTTATGATTTAATAAAATTTCGTATTTTACATGCAAAATGCTGTCTATGGAACTGCCCTATGCCGAACCTTATAAAATCAAAACGGTTGAAAAGATTTATCGCAGTACGCGGGAGGAGCGGGAACGTTGGATCCGGGATGCAAAATATAATTTGTTTAAACTCAAAAGCCGTCAAATTTTTATTGACTTACTAACGGATAGCGGTACCGGGGCCATGAGTGACGAACAATGGGCCGAAATGATGCGGGGCGATGAATCCTATGCCGGTTCCCGTTCTTATGATTTGCTTCGCGACACCGTGGAACGTATTACGGGTTATCCTTATTTGATTCCTACTCATCAAGGTCGTGGAGCCGAGAACGTACTTTTTTCGGCCTTGGTAAAAGAAGGCGATTTGATTCCCGGAAATATGCATTTCGATACCACCAAAGCCCATATCGAATTTCGCAAAGGTATTCCTGTGGATTGCACCATCGATGAAGCTTATGATACCGGACATTATCATCCTTTCAAGGGAAATGTGGATTTAAACAAACTTGAAAAAGTTTTCAAAGAAAATCCCCGGGAAAAAATTCCTTTTGTTATCCTCACCGTTACCTGCAATACGGCGGGAGGCCAGCCCGTAAGTATGGAAAATATTCGTGAGGTATCGCAACTATGTAAAAAATACGGAATACCGTTATATTTCGATGCCGCACGCTTTGCCGAAAACGCTTATTTTATTAAAAAAAGGGAAAGAGCATATAAGGACAAGACCATTAAAGAAATTGTTCGCGAAATGTTTTCTTATGGCGACGGTATGCTCATGAGTGCCAAAAAGGACGGTTTGGTTAATATCGGCGGTTTTATTGCACTCCGGGATTTGGAGACCTATCGCAGAGCCATTGTATATTCTATTTTGTTCGAAGGATTTATTACCTATGGAGGTATGGCGGGCCGTGATATGGGTGCTTTGGCGGTGGGGTTGGACGAAGCCACCGAATTTGATTATTTGGAAAGCCGTGTCGAACAGGTGCATTATTTGGGTAGGCGTTTGATGGAATTGGATGTGCCGGTACAGCAACCCATCGGCGGACATGCTATTTATTTGGATGCCAATCGTTTTGTACCTACTATTCCGAGAGAGCAATTCCGAGCACAAGCGCTTGCGGTGGAATTATATGTTGTAGGAGGTATACGTGGTGTGGAAATCGGTACCATCATGGCCGACCGGGATCCCGTAACCCGCGAAAACCGTTATCCCAAATTGGAATTGGTACGTTTGGCCGTACCTCGCCGTGTTTACACCGACAATCATATGAATTACGTGGCCGAAGTTTTGAAAAAAATCTATGACACACGCCATGAAGCCAAAACAGGCTATCGCATAACCTACGAACCGCCCATTTTGCGACATTTTACTGTGGAATTGGAGAAAATTTAGGTTTATGGTATGAAGTTCCGGTAAATAACCTGAAATATGAAGGGACGAAAGTTCGATTGTTTGGTATAAAGGTTTCCTACGACTCGGTTTTTTATCCAGATAATAACTATTTTTCTTCCCTAACAACCGGTTAAAAATTCTTTTGAATTAGCTTCTTAATAAATACTATTACTTATGTTTTTTTGAAACTTTCTTTGAGTTGTCAATGCCTTGCTCTGGTTTCCCGTATCGCACAAAGAAAAAAAGATGTTTACTTTCGTTTTTTATAGCCGGGAGCCTCCATACATTTTTGCCGGGCCAATGTCCTTGTTCTCATGACGATGCATTTCGGTTATTATTCTTTTTTGTCTCTGTATTGTCCATTATGTCCTTTTTTGTATTCTTTTTATGATAGGTTTCAGCTCAATGTGACAAATTATCGGCCTCTTCACCCCCCCAACGGACGGAAGACCCGACAGGGGCTTGCCGGCCGCCGGGGGAGACGGGCGGCCCCGCCGTCCGGCTCCCCCGGTGCGAAGGGAGACCCCGGCGAGGACTTTGTCCGATGCCGGAGGGCTCCCGGAGCCGCCGAAGGAAACCCTTTTCGAGGAAATGCCGTTGAAAAGTTGAATGGTTGAAAAGTTGAACAGATGACAGAATAAAGGTTTGAATATCAAATATTTTCTTTGAGCGCAGGCCTACGAGGGAGAAAAGGGGTTCCGGAGGCGCCGTAAAATTACGGAACCTCATATACCGTATCCTTACGCGCCGTCAGAAGGAATAGAAGGCACCCAGGGTGAGTTGCAAACCGCGTTCGGGATGAAAGGTGTAGGGCGTGTAGGGCTTGGCCAGGAGATTGCGGCCGCCGAGGTAGAGGTACATGTCCTTGTTGATATGATAGGAAAGGCGCAGTTGCGAACCGATATATTCGGGATTTTTGATTTCGCTTCCGCCTACCAAATCGTAGCGGGGACCCACGTAGGACAGCACGCTTTCCCAGCCGAAATCGCCGATGCGGAACCGCATGAGCCAATCCAAAGTGTAGTCGGCCAGATTGTAGGGCTTATGTAGACGGGCGGGTGTATATTGGGCGTAGAGGAAGCGGATTTTGGTCTCGAACTTGGAAGGCTTCACGTAGGAGAGCAGGACGCGAAAATAGTAGTCGTCCAGGCGGTCGTACACGGTGACAAATCCGGCGCGGCCGGTGGCGGTATGGTAAACCATGAAAGGATAATCGTTTTGGCGGCGCACACCCAATTCCAGGTTGTAGGACATGGCCGAGGAAACGGCGCCTTTGAACCCGCCGGCAATATGATAGGCCGTGGACACGGGACGGCCGTCGGTGACGGGCAGGATGTAGGGATTTTCAACCACCCAATCTCGGTAGCCGGCTTGGCGGAGGCCGCCTTGGTAGCCGAGGAAAAGGGTAAGGTATTCCTCCACCATGCGGAAGTCCACCGACACGTCGGGATAGAAGAGCACTTGGTCGTTGATGTCGGTTCGGTTTTGGTAGTAGAGTTTAAAACCGAGTTTGAAGAGGAGGCGTTCCTTTTCCAGGCGCAGGGAGGGCATGAGGCCGGCTTGGAAGTTGTTGTAGGACAGGCTGTCGGTGCGACCGGCCAGTCCGGAGAGGTCCCAGCCGGTTTGAATTTTGAAACTACCGATGGGAAACACGTTGTTCCAAAGGAGTTTCCAGTCATGTTCGGCCAATCCTCGACCGGCGGTGAGGGTGTAAGCGGCGTTCAGGTCGCGGAACACGGTGCGGTGGAAATCGCCTTTGAAGTAGGGATGCAATTGGTGGTAGGAAAAGGGGTCCGCTACGGAGGTGAGCGGATTGAGCGTGTCGCGGCGGGCGGAGGCCGTCAGGCCGTAGTCCAGACCGTAGCGGGTTCGCCACAGGTCGGCGTCTTTTTCGGCCAGGGCGTGAAGGCCGAGGCGATGGTCGTGGCCGAAGGCATAGCCTTGGGTTCGGGTGGCGGCCTTGTAGTCGTAGTCCGCTTCGCCGGATATTTTCCAGCCGTTATCCGTTTGGTGTACGTATCCGCCACCGGCATTCATTTGCAAGGGATAACCCACGGCCAGATAGGCGTAGCCGGGTACTTCGGTGGCACCGCTCAGCGACACGGACGGACGGGTGAGTTTGCCTTTTTCGGCTTGGAAGGTGGACACGGCTTCCAGTTCGCGCAGGCGATAATCCACCTTTTTCTTACCGAAGGAGGCGTCTTGGCCGGTTTCGGGATTGGCGTTGATTTTGTCGGCATCGCGTACGGTGGGTTCGTATGACCGGGTGACGGTGACCTTTTGGGTTTGTACGCTATCGGTTTGGGCGGCCATACGGGGAGCGGCTGCCAGGAATATGAGGATGAGGGCAATTCGTTTCATGGACCGGAGAAATTTTCGCAGGTTACTTTTCATTTTTGACATCGCTGTTCTTTTGGCTTTGTTCGGCTTTGATTTTATCCAGGAGTTCCCGGGCTTCCCGTACCACTTCGGGGTATTGGGGGAAGCGTTTGATGATGTTTTCCAAAATATAGGTGGCGTTGAACACGTCGCCTTTGGCATACATATTGCGCGCCATGACAATGAGGGCTTTGGCGCCCCATTTCTTGTAGGACGGATATTTTTTGGTCAGGCGGCTGACGGTTTTATTGGACGCGTCGTACAGGCCTTTTTTGTATTGGAACAAGGCTTTGTGGTAAAGGGCTTCGGCGGCGGTGGCGCCTGTGGCTTCGGCGGCCAATTCGTTGTAGTAACGTTCGGCGGTGGCCTCGTCGCCTTCGGCCATGGCTTTGCGCGCCAGGATGAGTTTGGCCTTTTGTTTTTGCTTGTCGGTGGCTTTGGCGTTTTGCAATACCTTGGAGGCATAGGCGGCGGCTTTGGCCGTGTCGCCTTTCCAGTCGTAGAGATACATGAGTTTGGATTGGGCCAGGTAGGTATCGTCTTCGGTCTGGGCGTGTTGTTCCAGTTTTTCCAGTAGCGGAATGGCCTGATCGTATTGTTTGGCTTGGAGCTTGCGCGCGATGAGGAAGCGCAGGGCGTCCACCATATATTCGTTTTCGCCGTGATCCACCAGCCATTGGTAATGAGGTTCGGCTTTTTCGGGTTCGCCTGTCTGGCGGTAGATGTCGGCCAGGTAGGCATGGGCTTTTACGCGATAGGCGCCTTCGGGGAAGCGGCGCAAATAGGAGGCCAGGGCCGTGCGGGCGCCGGTGTAGTTTTTGAGGAAATATTTTTCGCGGGCGGCGTCGAAAATATCTTTTTCCAGTTTGGATGTTTTCACGTCGAAGCCGTCCACGCTTTTGATGAAGGCGATGTAATCGTCCACCTTGTC
>JAADEB010000046.1 GCA_013153655.1 Chlorobiota bacterium | reverse complement strand
CTCGGGTCTGCTCTCGGTCGGCATGCGGCGTACGGTGGCTTCCGTTGGTCGCCTCCGCCGCCGCGCCGAACCTTCGGCATCCCCTTCGCGCACTGCCGCTCCGCCCCCTCGCGCATGGCCAACGCACAAGGCCAACCGCACCGGGAAAAGGGAAACGGAGAACGTAGAACGAAAAATGGTTAATGTGGAACGGTTAACGGAATGTAAAGACGCCGTACACGGCGTCTTTACATATCATCCATCAAATCATCATATGATAGAGACGTCATTTGGGTTACCTATCATTTCTTCGGACATTTGCCTTAGAAGATACATTCTTCGGGAGGGTGGATATAATTCCTTATTCCTTTGAACAATTTATGTGATTAAAAACTTTTTGAAAAAGAAAAGCTAATCGGACTCATCTATGATTTTGACTAGAAACCAATCTTTATTTTTTTTGACAAACATATAGGTAATGTAAATTCCGTTATCAATACCTCGTTGGACATATAAAACAGTATCTTTTTTGTAGATTATTTCCCATTTATATCCGTTTTCTCCTTGGTTCATTTGTGTAAATGAAGGTAGTTCCGGCCGGGAATCCGCTTTTTTAATAACGGTTTTATTTTCATCCAGATCTTTTATAAGAATTGTCAAGCTGTCGGATATATGTTGTTTTCGAAAAATAGTATCATGATCAAATTGACGGATAAACGTTTGAAATGAATGAGATATTTTTGGAGGAACACTATTATTATGAGGTGTTTGACAACTTATTATCAGTATTCCCAACAGCCAAAAAAATATTTTAGTTTCTTTCATTTTCCGGAATGTAAAGGCATTTTACGTTTCCATCCTTAAACCTGCTTTCCGATAGTCTCTTCCGGAATATATCATTCCCCATTATCCTTTCTTCTTGCTCCCTACAAAATGGCACGGATAATGTCGCGGCCGGTGATGCCTTCGGCTTCGGCTTTGTAGTTGCGCAGCACGCGGTGGCGCAAAACGGCTTCGGCCACTTGGCGTACGTCTTCGGCATCCGGCGAGGCCTTGCCGCGAAACAGAGCGTTGGCCTTGGCTCCCAGAATCAGGTATTGTGAGGCGCGCGGTCCGGCTCCGTAGCGGACGTATTGGCGAACCATGTCGGGCGCTTCGTCTTGTCCGGGACGGGTCTTGCGGGCCAATCCCACGGCATATTCCACCACATTGGGCGCCACGGGCATACGGCGAACCAAGTCTTGGTATTGCAGGATTTCGCCGGCACCGAGCACGGGTTTCACTTCTTCATTCACCTCACCGGTGGTCCGGTTGACGATTTCCACTTCCTCGTCGAAACCGGGATAATCCACATAGAGCGAAAACATAAAACGGTCCAATTGGGCCTCGGGCAAAGGATAGGTACCTTCCTGTTCGATGGGGTTTTGGGTGGCCAATACGAAGAAAGGTTTGTCCAAATCGAAAGTGCGGCCGGCCACCGTAACGCGCCGCTCCTGCATGGCTTCCAGCAGGGCCGATTGGGTTTTGGGCGGCGTACGGTTGATTTCGTCGGCCAGGATGATGTTGGCAAAAACGGGGCCTTTGATAAACTTGAATTGACGGTTTTGGTCCAGAATTTCGCTACCCAAAATGTCGGACGGCATCAGGTCCGGCGTGAATTGGATACGACTGAACGACAGGTCCAAAGCGTCGGCCAATGTTTTGATCATGAGGGTTTTGGCCAATCCCGGCACTCCGACCAGCAGGCTGTGGCCTTGCGAAAAGATGGACAAAAGGATGGTATGGATAATATCGTCCTGTCCGACGATTTTCTTGGCGATTTCCTTTTTGAGGGCCTCCGTGCGGTCGCGGAAGCGCTCGATGAGTTCGACGGGATTATTCATGACTCAACCAATTGATTTTGAACTTGCATTTTCGGTATTCGGGGGCGATGTAGATGTAGGTGTTTTTCAAATGGTCATTGATCCATTGGAGGATCACCTTTTGTTTTTTATCTTCCAAAGCCATTTGATAGATTTTGGCGTAGTCCTTGACAAAATCGGCTTTGTGGGGCGGGATTTTTTTCTTGATTTTAATCAATTTGTAGGAAATGCTTCCCGTAGGGTCACGGGTTTCGAATACGTCGGTCATGTCGCCTTCGTTGCGTCCCACCAATTGGGCATACACGGCGGGATCCAGTTTGGTGGTTTCCATCAGACTTTCGCCGGTGGCCGGGTCGATGAGCAAGCCGCCTCGCTTGGCCGATTCCTTGTCTTCGGAAAAGTTGCGAGCCGCTTCCTCGAAGGAAATTTCACCGTCGGCAATGCGCTTGCGGATTTTTTCCAGTTTTTCCTTGGCTTGGCGCTTGTTTTCGGAAGTTACGCGCGGGATCATCAGGATGTGGCGCACTTCGCGTTGGCGTCCTTTGATTTTGTCCACCTTCACGATATGCCAACCGAATTCGGTTTCGAAAGGTTCCGATATTTCGCCTTCGTCCAGCGAAAAGGCTACGTCCTTGAATTTCTGTACCAAGGGTGTGTTTTTGTCGATGGTCATGAGGCCGCCGGTGGGGCGTGTGGCCGGATCCTCGGAATAGAGGATGGCTTGGGCGTTGAAGGAGGTTTTGCCTGCCAGAATGTTTTGGCGGATTTCTTTGAGGCGGTTCACCACGCGCTTGATTTCGGTGCTGTCGGCATGGGGTTTAATCACGATTTGCTGCAATTCCACTTGGGTGGAAAATTCGGGCACCTTGTCGGCGGGAATGGATTCGAAGAAATGTTTTACCTCGTCGGGCGTAATGTCCACCTTTTCGGTGATTTGCCGCTGAATGGCGTTGTAGAGTTCGTTGTCGTAATTGAAATCGGTGATGGCGTCCAGGAGTTCCTGCTTGTTCTTTTTGTGGTACATTTCCAGGACTTTGTCCAGGCCGCCGGCTTGCATTTCGATGTATTTCAATTGTTGTTCGGCTTGGTCGCGCACGGCGTTGCGGTCCACCATTTTGGTAATGTTGGTGTCGGCTTTGGCCTCGGAAATGAGGATTTGGCGTTGGAGCATGGTTTCGAGAAGCTCGCAATCGTCCAGGTCCTTCACGGGCAGGCCTTGCTCCTTCATTTGGAGGCGCAGGTTGTCGATATCGGATTGAAGAATGGCTTCGCTTCCCACCACGGCCACAATGCCGTCCACCTTGATGCGCTTTTGGGCGTGCAGACTTTGCAGGCCGAACAATATCATAAATATTAATGCATTTATTATCGTTCGATTCATATTTTGGGGTTTGTATATTCTTTTCGGATTTAGGATTTGGGATTTGGGATTTGGGTTTTTTATCATATTCAATATACTTTTTATCTGTTTGTTTTTTAATTTGTTAGCCGTTAGCTTATTTATGGATTTGGGATTTAGGATTTGGGATTTAGGATTTGGGATTTCATTCTTATTTTATTTTGATTTTTAATTCTTAGTTCTTAGTTTTTAGTTGTTAATTGTTCATTGTTCATTAAAAAAAAAACTCCTTCACTCTTTCATTCCTTCACTTATTAAATCCATTTCTCAAAAAGGAGATTCCTTCCGCCTGAGGCGGACACGGCGTCGCTCCCTTCGGTCGCTCTGTCGGAATGACAATCGATTCAACGGTTCCACGGTTCAACGATTTAACCTATTTATCCACATATTCAATGATCTTATGCTTCTCCGCTTCTTTTCGCATTTTTTGTTTCAGTATTTGCAAACTGTTTTTCCATTTTTTCTGTTTCAGGAAGTGGCGTAGCCGGGGTTTGATATATTCGTAAGGCAAAATATCTCCCGGATACACCGCCTCGAAAATATCCACCAAATATACACGACTTTCGGTAACTTTCCGAATGCGGTAGGGATGCTTGCGTCCGTAGGGTTTTTGCAGGTGCAGGAAGGGCATCATTTTGCGCGCCTGCTCGTAGGGCACCCATGCTCCGCTATCGAGTTTGACGGCCAAGAGGTTTTTGTAGCGTTCCTCGATTTTTTCCTTGGCCTCTTGGGAACCGTCATTGAACCAGCGAATCACCTTGTAGCGCTCCTTGTAGTCCTGCGGCATAATGAGGTAGCGCCAACGGATAAGCGTGTCTTCGGCCTTGAAGTTTTGCTTGTGGCGGGCGTAGAAATCCCGCAGTTCTTCCTCGTTTACGCGTATGGTATCGGTGAGGGCTGCGCGGAGTTCGTTTTCGTAGAAATCGCGCAAGAGGCTGTTGCGGTAATCTTCGGTGAGGCGGTTGATTTTGGCCGTATCCACGTTGCGGGCGGCGTAGTAGAGGAAGGTTTGGGCCGTGACCCAATCGTCCTTGTAGCGATTGACGGCCAAGACGCTGTCCTGTCCGTGGCGGCCTCGGTAGATATGCGGCGGAATATCCTCCCTGCAAAGGAGGCGTTCACCCACGCGCACCAAAGGACGGCATTCCCGGCCATCGCGCGTATGACGCCGGCAGGACGAAAACACCGTAAGGGCCAGCAAAGGCCAAAGCCAAATTTTACTTTTTATATTTACTGCGGATGCGGTTCCAAACATTTCGGTTGATCCTCACGGGATATTTTTGTTGCAATTCGTCCATCAGCTTTTGTTCCAGGTATTTTTGGTAATCGCTCAACACCTTGCCGCGGATTTCCTTCAAGGGCGGCACGTGGGCGTCGATTTTGTCCAGAACACCGCTGATTTCGTATTTATCGCCTTTTTTCTGTTTACGCACCTTGCCTATGTAGGGTTTGGCTTGGGCTTCGTCGTACACCTTGACGCGTACCAGGGCCTTGTCGCCGGCTAATTTGTAGAGCTCTTTGGGATCGATGCCGTTTTTGAGGGCTTTGTAGATGCGGCGCGCCGTTTTTTTGTCGGAAGTTTCCACGATGGCCACGCGGTAGCGGGTGGGTTGGCGATAGCGATCGGCGTTTTCCTTATAAAATTTTTCCAGACCCAGGGTGTCGTTGATGGCTTTTTCCCAGATTTCTTTGCTCTTGTAGTTGAACAGGAGCAGGCCGTCGTAGTATTCCTTGGAGGTGCGGGCAAAATCGGGATAAAGGTCTTCCAGGTGGTTTTCGTAGTAGGATTTGAGTTTTTCGTCTTTGAATTCCTTATATAATTTGTCCAAGATTTGCTTACGATGCTTGTAGGCTTGGGGATTGCGTTGCTGGTGACGATAGAGCCAGCTGAGAAAATCTTTCATATAGACCTTTTGATCGTCGTTGATGACGAGGATAACGTCCTGCTGTTTCATCCAATCCTCGGGCAGTTTCCAGCGCGATTGGAAAAAGCTTTCGTCGATGAATTTCAAGGCTTTGCGGTAAGACACGGGTTCGCGGACGGAGTAGGTTCGGCGGATGCGTTGCATCACCTTGTCTTGGGCCAGTCGCGAGCGTTCGTCGTTCATGACCTTGCGGCGCAGTTCGGCCTTCACCTTGTCGAAGGGCGGCACGGGGTCCTTGCGGAGGAGTTTGAGGATATGCCAGGCGCGCGGGGTTTCGAAGGGTTCGCTGATGTCGCCTTTGTGTTTCAAGGCCATGGCTTGGTCCTCGAAGGCCGGAATTTTTTCGCGAATGCCGAAGGGAGGCAAAACGCCGCCACGCTTAGCCGACATTTTGTCTTCGGAATATTTGCGGGCCAGTTCTTCGAAGCTTTCGGGTTCTTTTCGCAGTTGTTCGTAGATCTGACGGATGCGTTTGCGGGCGCTTTCGGGGTCTTTGCCTTTGATGAGCATGATTTGGGCCACTTGCACGCGATAGACGGCGGGACGCTCGTCGTTGACCTTTACGATATGGTAGCCGTAGCGGGTGCGGAAGGGTTTGGAGAAATGTCCTTTGGGCGTGCGGTAAGCCGCCGACTCGAAGGGATAGACGGTGTGGAACACGTTGATCCAGCCGAGGTGGCCTTTGTTTTCCTTGACCGAAGGGTCTTCGGAATATTGGAGTGCCATTTGTTCGAAACCGGCACCACGACGGAGTTTTTTGTAAATCTTATTGATTTTTTTCCATGCTTTCAGGGTGTCGGCGGGAAGGGCGTCTTCGGGTACGAGAATCATGATATGGGAGACGTCCAGGTCCCTTTGCATGCGCTCGTAGGCTTCGCGCACCAAGCGGTCCACGGCCTCTTCGTCTTTCAGGTATTTTTTGGCCAGGTCGCGGCGGTATTTGCTGTATTCGGCGCGGAAGTTCCAATCCTTGTCCAGGCCTTTGGCTTTGGCGTCGGCCAGTTGTTGCTTGTAGCGGACAAAGAGGTCTTTGTAGTAATCCACGTCTTTCTGTTGCGGGTCTTGTACCAGGTCGAGGTTTTTGGTGTACATATATTCGAACTCCTCGGGCATAACCGTGTCGGTGCCGATGATAAAGAGGTATTCCTGCGCGTTAAGGCGCCAGGCGGCCAACAGGAAAAGGGCCGTCCAAAGGAAAGTTTTTTTCATATGGTTGAAATTTTTCATAATCGTCCGTTACGTCAAAATTAAACGCTTCAAATTTACATTAATTATACAAGATTTCCTCGCAAGTGCGTCAAAAACCGTTCCAAGGCCTATTTCCCATTTTGTTAGACCAGTGCAATTTGAGCATTGAGTATATCGATTTATGATTTTCACTCTTTAATCATTGTGTAAATCCTTGACCTTTTTGTTCTTTTGTCTTGATACAAAAGAACCAAAAAATCAAGGCAAAAATATGCTTCCGAGCTCCCTTTCCCGTTATGAGAAAATCTAACAAAAGACGAATTTCCTCCGGAAATTATTGACAAGCACTTTCGTTGATTTTCTAACATAACGGGAAATTCCCGCCGGCGGCCGGCCCGCATTTTTGCCGGGCCAACGCGCTTATCCGCTTAAGGCGGATTTAAGGTATGCCTAAGGGAACCATAGCTTAGCATTTAGGAAAATGCTTTTCATAAAATAATCTTATTAAATCAACATAATTTCCTTCAAAGAACTTTTTCGGTTTGTCTATTAATTTAAAAAATCGTTCCAGGGCCGGGCTTACCACTCGTCGTCGTAATCGTCGTAATAGTTTCCGTAGCCGTCGTTATAGTCGTCCAAGCCTTCTTCGTCTTCGCCGGGCAGGGTTTCGCCACCGAGATTTTCGATTTCGAAATCGGGTTCGGGCGGGTTTTCGGGCAGTTGGCCGTAGGCATAGACCAGGTTGGGATACGAGCAGCCGGGTGCTTCTGGACCTTCTTCGAGCAGTTCGATGAGGAATTGCCACATGTTGAGGTAGTCGTAAATGTAGATAAGTTTGGGTTGCCGGCGATTGAGCACGTCGCTGATCAGCACGTTGGCCATGGCGCCGCCTTGCATGGAAGGGTCCATATTGTAGAGCGGGATTTCGTCGATGAGGTTGAGCTCGTCGTCGGTGGTGTAGAAGGAAGCCAATTCGTGGCCGTCGAGGCCGAAGGATTGTACGAGGATGTTGTGAAGATCTTCCAGGTTGTTGTCGTCGCGTACTTCGATGTCGCGAAACACTTGGTCGCCGCCTGTGGCGGCCGTGGCACGTATGCGGTATATCATGGCCATTTCGGGATTAAAGGTATTGATGTTGCAAATTACGGAAATTCTGTTGATTTTTTTGTTAAACCGTTGAATCGTTGAATCGTTGAATCGGAAAGATACTTTAACTTTAACATTAACTTTAACTAAACCAGTTTGTTACATTTGTTATACCAAATATGCGTTTTGTCATCCCGAGGGAAGCGTAGCGACGAGGGATCTCAATCTTGTAATTATTATAAATGAGATTCCTCCCGCCTGAGGCGGACACGGCACTGCGTTCGGAATGACAAAAGGGAAAAGGACGGATGACCGATGACCGATGACGGGTGTCATCCCGAGGGGAACGTGGCGACGAGGGATCTCTTTTTCGGGACACGGGGAATGGGGAACGTATTTTTTTCGTTGATTAGTTGAAAAGTTGAATAGAGGGGACTGATGACCGGTGACCGGTGCTAATTAGAGAAATGGGAAACGGACAAAGGTATACGTGTTTTTTTCTGTTGAGCATTAAAAAATAAATGCTACAAAGTCTCGTCCTGTAAGGATCCCGTTGGAAGAGGGACGCAGTGTTGGTAGCCATATGAAAATTTAATAATCCGCTAAGTCCCGGAGGGACGTAGTGTTGGTAGCCATATGAAAATTTATTAATCCGCTTAGTCCCGGAGGGACGTAGTGTTGGTAGCCATATGAAAATTTTTAATCCGCTTAGTCCCGGAGGGACGTAGTGTTGGTAGCCGGTTTGATAACGCCGGGTAAATATGTAAATAATCACCACAAAAGAAGAGGGTTTTGGCAGGATTTTTGGTAAAAATCATGCCAAAACCCGTATGTTTTCATGCCACACGAAAGGATTCGTGCGGCAGCAGGTATTTTTCTGAACACGTGAAACGGTAAATGTGGAACGTGAATTTTGGGGACGCAGATGGGACAGGTAAAACAGATATCACAGATGTTACGGGTGTTTCGGTTTTTTTGACGATTTCGTAGAGACGCCGGTAT
>JAADEB010000024.1 GCA_013153655.1 Chlorobiota bacterium | reverse complement strand
CAACGTGTTCCGAAGACGGTAACAAAACAAAAGAGCGACCCTTGTCATTCCGAAGGAGTTTACGACTGAGGAATCTCCTATTTCCGTTGAAGAGTTGAAGAGTTAAAGAGTTGAATAGATGGGGAATTTCTGTTAAACCGTTAAACCGTGCAATCGTTAAACCGGGGATAAATGTTGAAAAGTTGAAGAGTTGAATAGATTGATTTGCAATTTGTTAAACCGTGGAACCGTTAAACCGTTAAATCGAGGGACGGGTGACCGGTGACGGATGACCGGTGCATTTTCGGTAAATGTGACATGGAGAATGGGAAACGTGTTTTCTGTACGGTAGACGGCATAGAAATCACAGGTATTTCGGTTTTTTTGACGATTTGGTAGAGACGTCGTACACCGGCGTCTCGTGATTTGTTGTTTTATGTATGATTGGTAGAGACGCGCTGCATCGCGTCTGTACCATACGATGATTTGATGTGCGATACGTAGAGGCGCCGTGTACGGCGTCTTTACATTCCGATACCCGTTCTACGTTTTCCGTTTACCAAGGGTTGGCGCGTTGGCACCCGAAAGCGGTGGAGTGCAACGGAACCGCTTCGCGCGAGGCATCGGAGCGATATGCGCGGAGGCCTTGCCGAAGTTCCGGCCGCGGAATGCCGGCGGACAGAGGGGAGCCGCCATTCCGCGGCGGGCGGGCAAGCGTTGGGATTTTGGCGCGGGCAAGCCGCCGGCGCCGGACGAGAGCAAGGCCGAGCACATACAAGCGGAGAGGCCGACCCGCGGCCTTGCGGGTGGGCATGAGGAAGGGACGCGCCACAAAAAACTTATTTCGGAACTTTTTTGCTTGACATGTACCTTTTTGAGGGCTTATAAACGGGATTTGGGAGTTGGGTGTTAGGTGTTAGCTCTGCTTCATATTTTATTGTAGGAGCGTTTTTATACGCCTTAGGCGGACAGGGCGCTGCGTTTGGCATAACAAAAGGACTACCCTACCCGAATTTTCGGGCCGGAACGGGGAAACCAGGATTGGATTCTGCTACCGTATTTAATAGGTTTTGACCAAATGTTGCACCAAATCGCGCACCACGGGTTCGGCCTTTTTGGCTTCCTTCATCACTTCCTCGTGGTTGACGCTTTGGATCAGGTCGGGATCGTCGATGTCGGTAATGACGGAAATGCCGAACACTTCCATGTCCATGTGCTTGGCTACAATCACCTCGGGAACAGTGCTCATTCCCACGGCATCGGCACCCAGGACGCGCACCATGTTATACTCGGCAATGGTCTCGAAAGTGGGACCCTGCAAACCCAAATAAACACCCTTGCGGAAAGGAATTTGGCGCGAACGGGCGTAGGTTTCCACCACTTCGATCATCTTGCGGCTGTACGGCTCGCTCATGTTGACAAAGCGAGGTCCGAAACGTTCGTCGTTCTTGCCGCGCAGGGGATGTTCGGGGAAGAAATTGATGTGGTCGCGGATGATCATCACGTCGCCGATTTTGTAGTCGCGATTGACGCCACCCGAGGCGTTGGAAACGATTAATTTATTGATACCCATGAGTTTCATTACGCGTTCGGGGAAGGTTACTTCGTACATATTGTAGCCTTCGTAGTAATGAAAACGACCGTTCATGGCCATGACGTATTTGCCGGCCAGCCAGCCGAAAATCAGGGAGCCTTTGTGGCCTTCCACGGTGGATACGGGGAAATTGGGAATGTGTTCGTAACGCACTTCCAGGTCGATGTCGATATCTTCGCTCAGCGAACCCAAACCGCTGCCGAGCACGATGCCGTATTCGGGCAATTCTTCGGTGAGATCCAAGAGGTGGTCGGCCGTTTCGCGGGCCTTATCGTATAGGTTTTCGGGATTTAATTTGCTCATATAACCAATTTTTAAAATGTTGTTCGTTTTCGATGCTTACCTCCACGGGCAGGTAGCAGATGCCGGGGAAGTGTAATTGCAATTTTACAAAATCTTTTTCAGTTGTGAGCATTCCGTCGTAATCTTTTGCCTCCCATGCGCGGCGGATGCGGTTCAAAGCGGCGGGGCCGTAATGCCGGTGGTCGGCAAAGGGAAGATGATCGACTTGGACGCCTTGCTTGTGTAAATATTGTAGGAGCGGCTCGGCATCGGCAATGCCGGTTACCAGGAGGATACGGGCTCCGGGGCGAATGAGGGAGCAGGTTTGTTCGCGGGCGTTGCGGGCCTGTCCGTAGCGCAAGCCGGTGAAAAATACGGGTTTTCCATAGGCTTGGAGGGCTCGAAGGATGTTTTGTTTTTCGGTGACGGAGGCGTTTTCGGGTGTTTTGGTGACCAAAATGGCCGAGGCCTGACGGGCGCGTGCGGGCAGGTCGCGCAGGCGGCCGGCGGGAATAAGGCGGTCGCGGAAAAAAGGCCGGTGGAAAGGGGTGAGCAACAAGTCCACCCGGGCGCGAATGCGTCTGTGCTGAAAGGCGTCATCCAGGATGATGAGGCCGGGCCGGTGGCGTTCCAGAAGCCGGCGAACACCATGGACACGGTCGGTGTCCACGGCCACGATAACTTCGGGACCGAATTTGCGGTGGATTTGATAGGGTTCGTCGCCAATAAGGGCGGGCGTAGCGTGTTTGTCCGCTTCCAAGTAACCTTTGGAACGGCGCTTGTAGCCGCGGCTGAGGACGGCTATTTTGAAATCGTCGCGAAGCAGGCGAATGAGGTATTCAGTCATGGGGGTTTTGCCGGTGCCGCCGAGTTGGAGATTTCCCACGTCGATAACCGGAACGGAAAAAGCGTGGGATTTTAACCGACCCGTATCGTAGAGGCGGTGCCGGAGCCACAATACCCTACTCCACAGCCAGGCCAAAGGCATTAATAATATGTTCAGGCTTTTTTCCACAGGCGCAGGAGGATCATTTCGATTAACAAGAGCAACAAGGCCGCCATGAAGAGATAGCGTGCATAATCCCGGGTGCCGCCGCTTCGGATGTGGGAAACCAAATCCTCGGCACGGGTAAACAGGCGTACATTCGCGGGCAATATGTCCTCCGAAGGAGGCGCGGGCGGCGGCAGCGTTTCGCGGCGATCGATGTTGAGGGCCACGAAATCCAGGGTATCGTTTCCGGCGGTGAGGGCATAGAGGCCGGGGCGCAAGCGCGGCGAAGCGGGAAAAAGAATGCGTCCGCCTTGAACTTCCTTCTGGTAGGGCGTCAGGCGCAATCCGTTACCCGAAAGGCTGACGGGCAGGTCGGCGGGTATTTTTCCCTGAACGCGGATGTGCATGTCGGGCCGGCAAACGGTATAGAGCTTTCCGGAAGGATTTTTTTCGAGCAAGAGTTTGTAGAACACGGCCGTCATCAAAGGCGAGGCATAGAAATCGGACCGGGGGCGGTCCACCATGCCGCCAAACACCGTCCAACGTCCCTGACGCCAAAGGAAAGGGCGTCCGTCTTCGGTGCGGATGAGCACTTGGGCGCCGCGGGATTGAGGCATATGGTAGGTAAGGGACGTAAAGGGCGCGTAGAGGTTTCCCTGGGGCCGCTTGACCACATCGCGGAAGAAAGGATGTTGCCAAGGAATGCCGTTAATGTCCAGGCGCGTGGTGTCGGGTTGCGGGGCGGCATGCATGAGGGATTGGTAGAAAAGGCCGTCGGTGCGGGTTTGACCGTCGGGCACGAAAACCATGCTAGCCTTGGCAAATCGTTGTGCCAAAGCTTTGGCGTTCAGGAAAGGCGACCAGCCGTGCAGGACGAGCATATCGAAATCCGCGGCGCGTTCGTAGGGAATGGCGCCGGGACGGGCGGTTTCCACCTTGCGGCCGCCGGCCTCGAAGAGCTTGGTCCAATAAGGGGGAATACGGTTTCCTACAATCAATATGCGCTCCTTGGCCGGCCGGGGTATGCGAAAATAGAGCGTGGCACCGAAACCCGCACCGCCGCCGGGCGTTTGAAGGCGGATGACACCGTTGCGTACGTCTTCGGGCCAGGGAAAAAAGAGGGTGTCGGCCGTGGCTTTGGCTGTAAGGCTTTTGGCATAGAGTAAGCGATTGCCGGAAAGAGCGCTGAATTTGAGGCCGTCAGAAGAACGGGATGCACGCACACGGCATGCCAAACGGTACTGTCCGTTCCTGCGGCCGGCTATCCAGAGGGTATCCACCACGGGCATGTGGAAACCGGAAGTGTCGGTAAGGTAAAACACATAGCGTTCCTTGCCGGCCAGGGATTGCCAAAAAAGGCTGTCGGTGCCTTGGCCGTCGGTGAGGAAATAGAGGGTTTTGGGCAGGGTGTCGTAATGGACGAAGCGGTTGACGATATGTCGCGGGCGGCTGGGCAGGCAGCCGGGTTCGTAGCGCGAAAGCAAGTCGCTCAATTCCTTGGCGCCGGCGCGCAAAGCTTCACCTTCGGGACGCAGCCATATCCATTCGCCTTTGCCGGTCAAGCGCGCGGCGATTTGTTTTACGTGCGTAAAACGGCCTCCGGGACCTTTTCCGGTGGTCATGCTGGGGCTGTTGTCCACATAAAGGAAATGTTCACCTCCGTCGGCATCGTGCGCAGGGGGCATAAAGGGTCCGGCAAAGGCCGTCACCAAGGCGGCAATCAGGAGCATTCGCACGGCCAGCAGGATATATTCGCGCAGTTTTTTACGTTTGCGCGTTTGTTTTTCCACCTTGCGCAAGAGGGAAATATCGGGAAAATCCAGTGTGCGGAAGCGTTGGAGCCGCAGCAAATGAATGATCACGGGAATAAGGACCAATCCCAAGGCATAGAGGATATGTGGATGCTTGAACATCATAGGCACCGGGGCGAAAAATCAACGCAAGAAGCCGGCCGGCGGGCTTAGTTGTCCATATTTTGCACGATACCGACGATTTCCTCGCCTATACGCTCTTGTGCTTCCACGGTGGAAGCGCCGATATGGGGCGAAAGCGAAAGTTTGGGATACATAAGCAATTGGACGGGCGGCGTGGGCTCGTCGGCAAACACGTCGAGGGCGGCGAAGGAGAGTTTGCCTTTTTCCAGTGCTTTGTAGAGGGCCACCTCGTCCACCACACCTCCGCGGGCGGCATTGATAATGGCGGCACCGTCCTTCATCATGTTGATTTCTTCCTCGCCGATGACGGGTTTGTCTTGTGCCGGAACGTGAAGGGTGATAAAGTCGGCATTACGCAGGACTTCCTCCTTGCTTACGGTTTGGATATGAAATGTAGCGGTTTGTCCGTCGAAAAAGTGCAAAGTCAGGTCGGCTTCCTTGATGTAGGGATCGTGGGCCAGCACTTTCATTTCCAGGCCGATAGCCATTTTGGCCACTTCGCGGCCGATGCGTCCGAAACCGATGATGCCTAGGGTTTTGCCTTTCACTTCCCTACCCTTGCTGTATTTCTTTTTGAGTTCCTTGAAGGCGGTATCGCCGCGCAGGGGCATTTCGCGGTTGGCGTCGTGGAGAAAACGCACGCCGCAGAGCAGGTGTGCCATCACCAATTCGGCCACCGAGTGGGACGAGGCGGCGGGTGTGTTGCGTACCAGAATTCCTTTTTGTTTGGCGTAATCCACATCGATGTTGTCCAATCCCACGCCGGCGCGGATAATCATTTTCAGCGGTTTGACTTTGTCCAGCAAATCTTTACGCACCTTTGTGGCGCTGCGGACGATGAGTACGTCGATGTTTTTGTCGTTGATAAAATCCGCCAGGTTTTCCGGCTCGATTTTACGGGTATATACGGTGTGGCCGGCTTTTTCGAGGGCTTCGCGAGCGGAGCCTGCCAGGCCGTCGTTGGCGAGTATGTGATGTTGTGCCATAGTGTTGGTTTTTTTACAAAAATAAGGTTATTTAACGAATAAATGTGTGTGGATTAGGGCGCGTCCGCCTAAGGCGGACCGGGTGATACGCTTGTATTCGGCTTGTCCTTTCCTTTTGCGGCGCCCGCGCTTGCCACCGGCCCGGTCCCACCGCTCGCCCGCCCGCGGGAAAACGGCGGCTCCCCGCTGTCCGCCGACGTTTCCCCGCCGCAAATAGGAAAGACCTGCGCCTCATATCGCTCCTCCCCCTCGCGCGGAAAAGACCGTATTTTTTAGCCATTAGCTTTATCCGTTAGTTCTCCACTGTTTTTATTATAGCAATCCGTTATCACCAAAAAACTAAAAGCCAACGGCAAACGCCCAACAACTCTCCTATAATAAAATATATGGAACCTTTTGAAGTAAAAGTAGAAGTATGGATAAAAGACTTTTTCGTAAAGTCTTTTCCCGTTTTCTACAATCCTAATCCAATTTCCGGCGTTTGCGTTCCTTTTCCAATAATTCCAATTCGCGGTGCGTTTGTCCCGCGACGGACGTGTTTTCTTCGGCGCGGCGTATCAGATACGGCATCACGTATTTCACCGGTCCGAAAGGAATGTATTTGCTGGTATTAAATCCCCGTTTGGCCAGGTTGAAGGTAATATGATCGCTCATGCCGTAGAGTTGGCCGAACCAAAGACGCGGGTCGTTACGTTTGTAACCTTTCTCGTCGATAAGCTGCGCCATCAGAATGGAACTGTCTTCGTTATGTGTGCCGTTGTAGATGAGCCCGTGTTCCACATTATCCATCATCAGGCGGATGGCGTTGTTATAGTTTTCATCGGTTTTTTCCTTGGTCTCGCAAATGGGTGACGGGTAACCCTTGCGTTTGGCCCGTTCCCGCTCTTTTTCCATATAAGCACCTCGCACGAATTTGATCCCGATTTTGTAACCTTCGGTTTTGGCTCTATCCAACATTTCCCGTAAATACGGTAGGCGATCCTTTCTATACATTTGTAAAGTGGTGATGACAAAAACCTTGTCACGATTGAATTCCCGCATGAGTTCTTCCATCAGGTCGTCCACGGCTTTTTGCATGGCATATTCTTCGGCGTCCACCATCACCGGAACGTTGTAGTCCTTGGCGGCTTTCATCAGGTTGTAGTAACGTTGGCGGATGCGGTCCCAGGCTTGTTGTTCCGCGGCGTCGAGCGGGTCGCCTTGGCTTACCTTCTTGTAGATTTCGTAGGAACCCATGCCCGTGGGTTTGAACACGGAAAAAGGAATTTCCTTGCGTTTCGAGGCCAATTTTATGAGGTCCAGGGTCTTGCGGTAAGTCTGATCGAAACTTTCTTCGTTTTGCGCACCCTCCACCGAATAGTCGAGGATGGAATAAACGCCTTTGGAATAAAGTTTTTCCACGATGCGCATGGCATCCTGTTCGTCGATGCCGCCGCAGAAATGCTCGAAAACGGTGGTACGGATGATGCCTTCCACCGGTAGGTGGTATTTTAAGGCGAAATTGGTAACGGCGGTACCGAGTTTTACCAAAGGTTCGCTCTTGATGATGGAAAACAACCAATAGGCCTTTTCCAAGTCCGCATCGCTCTTAATGGCAAAGGCGGTTTCGGTGTCATTAAAAATATCTTTGGTCAACATGTCCGTATAAGTTTTGCTCCAAAGTAAAAAATCCCGCCAAACGGAATTATGATTTTTAACGGAAAGATAAAACATATTTTTTAAATCGCTTGATTATAAACCACTTGTTTTATCTTTAAAGACAAAAAAATCCCCGGAATAATATTCGGAAAAAAAAACCATTTTTGTAGAAAAAATTTCCATGCTGCATTCCTTGCGTTTTATTTCCCGTCCGGAAGATTACAACCTATCACGTCTTGTAAAAAATAAAAAAGATTATTCGAAAATCGTATTGATTACGGACGAAAATACAACGAAATTTTGTAAACCATTATTGGATTACACAAACGTAAACTATACGGATCATATAAATCTAGGCAGATTAACGGAAACGGAAAAATCTCCGGAAACACTTGAAAAATTATGGTCTGCTCTAATGGAAATATCCGCAGACAGGAACACCGCTATTGTTGTTTTAGGAGGAGGTTTACTTTCGGATTTGGCAGGATACGCCGCCTCAGTTTACAAACGTGGTTTACAATTGTATTTAATTCCCAGCACTCTTTTGGCCATGGTGGATGCGGCCATCGGCGGTAAAAACGGAATTAATTTCAAGGGGATTAAGAACCAAATCGGAACGGTAAACATGCCGCGCGAGGTTATCATAGATCCGCGTTTCCTCTCCACCCTGCCGCATGAAGAAATGATGTCCGGTACGGCCGAAATGCTGAAACACGCTTTGATTGCGCGACCTTCTTATTTCGATCATATTATCACCGCATTGGAGAAAGGCTTGCCCGCAGAGGATTTGCCGCCCTTGATTCGCCGTTCGGTAGAAATAAAAACCGGAATCGTACAGCGGGATCCTCATGAAACCGGTTTGCGAAAGGTTTTGAATTTCGGACACACTTTGGGTCATGCGCTTGAAGCCTGCATGCACCGGAACGGCAAACCTATAACGCACGGACATGCCGTAGCTATTGGTATGATGGCGGCTTTGGATTTATCGGTGGCCCTTACCGGTTTGGATTCGGAAATGGCAGGTTTATATAAATCGTTAC
>JAADEB010000039.1 GCA_013153655.1 Chlorobiota bacterium | reverse complement strand
ATCGGATTGCGGCCTCGCCGCTTATATTTTATTGCATCTCTATTTACGTGATTTTTTTGCATGCATATTAAAAACACGCGATAAATCGCGTCTCTGCAAGATTGTTCATTGTTCATTGTTCATTGTTCATTGAAATAAACCGTTTTCCATTTACCGTGTTACGTTTTCCGAAAATATTTTCCCCTTTTCCCTTTTACCTAAAAGCCAGCGCGTGTCCCATTTCATATTCTCCGAACGATTTATCTTATTTAGAACAATTCTAAATTATAAGCCAATTTTTCTGATAATTGTTATTTTTTGATATGAATTTATATATTTGCGTGTTTTATTTTTATCCGCGACTTGTGAAATTAATGCATTACATATGAAAAACAATATGTTCAGACGTTGGAGCGGCATGTTTGTCATGTCCATGATGCTCTTATTTTTATTGAGTGGAACACCACTTGTTCATGCCCAGCAACAGGCTTCATCTCCCGCCAAAAAGACCGAAAAAACCGTTAAAAAAGCGGACGCCCAAAAAGACCGGAGCACTTACGATGTGATTGATCCGGAATTTCGCAATGTGGGTCCCGGTTTCGGGGGAATGAACGCCCTTCCGTTTTGGATTTCCGTCATTGTGCTGATTATCGCCACGGTAATGCTGTTCAAGGCAAAATCCAAAGCGGTAAAAGGTTTGGCCACGGTGGCCGCCTTGGTAGCATTAGGGGTGATTTCCTACATTACTTACTGGGAAGCCCGGGCTTTGGGGCGCCAGCAAGGATATGCGCCCGTGCAACCCATCTGGTTTTCCCATAAGGTGCATGCCACCCAAAACAACATCGACTGCGAATACTGTCATTCGGATGCACGCAAAAGCCGGCATGCGGGCATTCCTTCGCTCGACGTGTGTTTAAACTGCCACAGCGTAGTGAAGGAAGGCAAGATTTCCGGCAAGCAGGAAATCGCCAAGATTTACGACCATCTGGGCTACAACCCGGCTACCAATCAATTCGACAAGCCGGGCAAACCCATCGAATGGGTGAAAGTGCACAACCTGCCCGACCACGTTTACTTCAACCACGCCCAACACGTGGAAGTGGGCAAAGTGGCCTGTCAGGAATGCCACGGACCCGTGGAAAGGATGAACCGCGTGGTGGACGTAACCGAATTGAGCATGAAATTCTGTTTGGATTGCCACCGCGAACGGGAAATCATTACCGACAACGAATATTATTCGTTATATAAATTCCACCAGAAACCCGATAAAACCTTACTGGATAAAATGCATTTGGGACACCGTCCGGGTTTAATTAAGTCCGGCGAAAAACCCAAAGTGAAAGATATCGGCGGTCAAGATTGTTCATCCTGTCATTATTAATCGAAAATAGGTCAACATGAAAAAATATTGGAGAAGTTTAGAAGAATACGAACTCGTCCGCAAGAACGAAACGCCCGAACCCGAACCGGAATTTTCGGTGGAAGGACTTACGGCGGACGAAATCAAAAATAAATACAAAGCCAACAGAAGGGATTTCCTGAAACTGTTGGGATTTTCCACGGCATTTGCCGTAGCGGCCACCAGCTGCCGGCAACCGGTGCGTAAAGCCATACCTTATTTAATACGCCCGGAAAATATCACGCCCGGCGTGGCAAACTACTACGCCACCGTCATGAACGACGGCTATACCTACGGCAGCTTTTTGGTGAAGGTGCGCGACGGACGTCCCATTAAAATCGAACCTAACGATTTGACCGATTATCCCGGCACCAACGCCATCATGCAGGCAAGCGTGTTGGATTTATACGATACGGCACGGTTGCAGCATCCTTTGAAAAACGGCAAAAAAGCCTCGTGGAAAACGGTCATTAACGAAATCAAAGCCAAATTGGACGAACTTTCCGCCGCCAACGAAAAGGTCTATTTCATCAGCTCCACGGTAAACAGCCCTTCCTTCAACAAAATTTTGGAAAGCTTTAAAGAAAAATACCCTAACGTCGAATTCGTTTTTGCCGACCCGGTGGATTATACCGCCTTACGGACGGCACACAAAAACCTGTTCGGCAAGGAAGTTATTCCTTCTTATGCATTCGACAAAGCCAAAGTGATTGTGGGCATCAACGCCGATTTCCTCGGCACGTGGTTGTCGCCCGTGGAATTCTCGGGGCAATATGCCAAAGGGCGCGACCTTACCGGCGGCAAAAAAGACATGTCCAGACATTATCAGGTGGAAAGCTTGATGAGTTTGACGGGCACCAATGCCGACAAACGGATTATCATCAAACCCGCCCAAGAGCTCAAATTCGTGGCCAAATTGTATAACGAAATCGCCAAAGCCACCGGCAATGCACCCGTCAACGCACCCAAATGCGACAAAGACGTAAGCGCCATTGCCAAAGATTTGTTGAACAACAAAGGACAATCCTTGGTGGTTTCCGGCACCAACGACACGGGTATTCAAACCTTGGTGGCGGGCATTAACAAAATGCTCGACAATTACGGCAAAACCCTCAATACGGAACGACCTTTCTTAGTTTATCAAGGAGACGACCGCAAGCTGTCCGAAGCCTTCCAAAACATTCGCAACGGACAAGCGGGCGGCGTATTGTTCCACAATATCAATCCTTTTTACGAATATCCTTTGGACGACAAAACCAAGCAAGCCGTTAAAAAACTGAAGCTTTCGGCCGCATTTGCCGACCGTTTGGACGAAACGGCGCAAAATGTAACTTACGTTTTGGCCAACAGCCATTATTTGGAAGCTTGGGGCGACGCCCGGCCTTATGCGGATACGTTCCAATTGCAACAACCCGTTATCAACAAATTATGGGATACGAAACATCCGGCCGAAGTGCTGATGCAAATCCTTCAAATTCCCGGTGATTATCAAGCTTATGTACAAAAATACTGGGAAGAAAACCTCTATCCCAATGCGGCCGGTTATGCCGATTTCAACGAATTTTGGGTAAAATCCCTCCAAAACGGCATTTTCAAAGCCACCCTCAGCCAACAAACCGGAACGGAAAATACCGAAGGCGAAACCGCCACCGCCAATTTGACGGAAGAACCCGTTACGGGCGGCTTTGCTTACATCAACGCCAACCAGGATAAACTCCTGCAATTCAACAAACCGCAAGGCGATGAATTGGTGATTTACCAAAAAGTGCATATTCAAAGCGGTAAATACGCCAACAACCCGTGGTTGCAGGAACTTCCCGATCCGGTAACCAAAGTGGTATGGGATAACTACGTGAGCGTTTCGCCGCAATATGCCAAAGAAAAAGGCTTGCAACAGGAAGACGTGGTGAAAGTAAAAGCCGGAAATGTGGAAGTGGAATTGCCCGTGGTCATTCAACCCGGACAAGACAGCTCTACCATCGGTATTGCCATGGGCTACGGACGTAAAGGCGTGGGTCCCATCGGCGACGGCATAGGAAAAGCCGTAACCGGATTTACGGGACTAAAAGACGGCCTGCGGCAATATACCCGCATTCCGGTGAGCGTGGAAAAAACGGGCAAGACTTATTCCATCGCATCCACCCAAACACATCACACCATGGAAGGACGCGACATCGTGCGCGAAACCACTTTGGAAAACTGGAAAAAAGACCCTGCTCACGGCAACGAAAAACATCAATTCTATCTCAAAAACCTCAAACATCTTACCTTATATAAATACGGCTACGATCCGGAAAAATATCCCGGACACCACTGGGGTATGGCCATCGATTTGAACAAGTGTACCGGTTGTTCCGCTTGTATCGTGGCTTGTCAAGTGGAAAACAACATCGCCATTGTGGGCAAGGAAGAAGTGAAGAAAAAACGGATTATGCATTGGCTCCGTATCGACCGGTACTATGCACAGGAAGAGAACGAACTGCATTCGCCCATACAGGAAAATCCCGAAGTGGTGCATCAGCCGGTCATGTGTCAGCATTGTGATAACGCGCCTTGCGAAAACGTATGTCCGGTAGCCGCCACGCCACACACCAACGAAGGTTTGAACTCCATGGCTTACAACCGTTGTATCGGTACGCGCTACTGTATGAACAACTGCCCTTACAAAGTACGCCGGTTTAACTGGTACAATTTCGTGGAAGGCGGCGATTATAATTACCTCTTTAACGACGATGTTAAACGCATGGTCTTGAACCCGGACGTGGTGGTACGTCAACGGGGCGTGGTGGAAAAATGTACCATGTGTATCCAACGTATCCAGGAAGGAAAATTGCGCGCCAAAATCGAAGGACGGCCGCTTAAAGACGGCGAAATCAAACTGGCTTGCGAACAGGCTTGTCCTACGGGCGCCATAACCTTCGGCGATACCAACGACCCGAATGCCCGGGTAATCAAGCTCTTTGACGACCCGCGCGCATACGGATTGCTGGAAGAATTACACACCCTGCCGAGTGTGGTTTATTTGACGAAAGTCCGCAACAATGACCATGTGGCTTTTGATTACAGCATCGAAAATCACGGTGAAGGACACCATGCGGAAGGCGAACATCATACAAACGCATAAAATAAAGGATTATGTATAAAAAATCAGTTCGGGGCGAACTTATTCTCGGTAATAAATCCTACGGGGACATTACGCGGGATATTTTACGCCATCAGGAAAGACACAAACATTGGTATCAAGCTCCCTTATGGTGGTGGATTGCATTCATCATTTCGTTTATTCTGATGAGTATCGGTTTGGGTTATTATGTTCCCTTGACCATTGCCAAAGGTATCGGTATGTGGGGGAACAATAACCAAACTGCATGGGGATGGGCGATTATCAACTTCGTATGGTGGATCGGTATCGGTCATGCCGGTACGGCTTTTTCCATCTTTTTGTTGGTATTGCGCCAAAAATGGCGGACGTCCATTAACCGTGCGGCGGAAGCCATGACCATTTTCGCCGTATTGGCGGCCGGTTTGTTCCCGGCCATTCACGTAGGGCGTGCGTGGGACGAAATGTTTATTTTCCCTTACGGACCCAACACCCGCGGCTTGTGGGTCAACTGGGACTCGCCGCTCCTATGGGACGTTATCGCCATCACCACCTACCTGACCACTTCGGCATTGTTCTGGTATCTCGGTATGATACCGGATTTTGCCACCATCCGCGACCGCTCCACCGGTATTAAAAAGAAAATTTTCCATGCTTTGAGCTTGGGATTTGTGGGACATTTGAAAAGCTGGCGCCGGTTTGAAGATGCGGTCATCATCATCGGCGGATTGGCGGCACCGTTGGTAATCTCGGTTCACTCCATCGTATCCACCGACTTTGCGGCTTCGGTATTACCGGGTTGGCACGAAACCATTTTCCCGCCTTTCTTTGTGGTGGGGGCTATCTTTTCGGGTTTCGCCATGGTGCTTACCCTCATGATTATCATCCGCAAAGTCTATAAATTGGAAGATTACGTTACCGACGACCACTTGGACGCCATCGCCCGTATCATCATGTTCGTGAGTTTGATTATGGGTTCGGCCTACTTGATTGAAGAATTCATCGCCTACTATTCGGCCAGCCCTTACGAAAAACACGTATTCCTCGAAATGTATCTCAAGGGCGATTATGCATTGACTTACTGGGGTATGGTGATTTTCAACGCCTTCGTGCCGCAATTGTTCTGGTTTAGAAAAATACGGCGTAACCTGTTGACGTTGTTCATCATTTCCATCATCATCAACATCGGTATGTGGCTCGAACGCTACAATATCGTTATCCCGCCCACGGCACAGGATTTCCTCCCTGCCAACTGGGGCGAATACCATCCCACCAAAGTGGATATTTGGATTTATCTCGGAACGCTGGGTATGTTCGGCGTAGGCGTATTGTCGTTCATGCGCTTCCTGCCGATTATGGCCATGAACGAATTGAAACAACAAGCCAAACGTCAAACCAGCTTGACCGTGGAAATGAGCGTTTACGACATATTCGAGAAAAAATTAGTCAAATGAAAAAATTAATAGGCGTTTACGACGACGACGTTAAATTAATGGAAGGCGTTGACCGGTTAGTGGAAAACGAAGTGCCGGTGGAAGACGTTACAACTCCCTTTGTGATTGAAGAATTGTTTGAAAAATTGCACATACATTCCAACATCCAGTTTTTGGCATTTCTCTACGGTCTTTTTGCCGTGCTCAGTATCCTTTGGGGGTTGTATTACACCTTTGCGGTGGATTATCCGCTGAACATCGGCGGCAAGCCGAATATCTCGCTTACGTTTGTCATCCTGCTGTTCGTGGGCATGGTATTGACGGTGGTATTATTGACTACCGGAACATTTTTCCACCAAGAACGTTTGTATCCGTGGAAAAAAATTAAATTCTTTTATCCCGGCATGCACGATGACAAAATGATTGTGTTTGTGGATAAAAATCAAGCCGGTCCGAAGGTGGCCGTAGCCGAAGAAATTTTCAAGGAAACCGGCGCCATTGATATTCAGGAAGTCGATATTGAAGATTAAAAAAGCAAATCATGAAAAAATTCATCAGCATAATCAGTTTGGCGGTTATTTTGTCGGCATGTAACCATTACCAGGAAAAAACCCAGTGGGATTACATGGGGGCATTCGATATGTATTATTCCAAAGCATACGAAAGCTACGCACCCAATCCCAACATGCCCGACGGAAAAACCTTGCAGACCGTTCCCGCCGGCAGTATCGCCCGGGACGCGGAACCGCCCTATCCGTTCACGAACAAACTGGCCGACCGGAAAAAAGCGGGCGAAAAACTCAAAAATCCCATTCCGATGGACGCCAAAAACCTGGCACGGGGCAAACAAATGTACGATATTTACTGTGCGGTGTGCCACGGAAAAGACGGTATGGGAATGGTAACGAAGGATACGAACACGTTGTATAAAAAGAAATTGTATCCCGTTCCGCCGGCCAACCTCAATACGGATTTGGTGCGCGGCTATCCCGACGGGGAAATTTATCACGTCATCACCATGGGTTCGGCCATTATGGGTGCCCATGGCAGTCAAATCCGCCCGGACGACCGCTGGCGTATCGTAAACTACATTAAAAACGGATTTAAAGTAAAATAAGCAATTATGGAAAGAAAATTCGAATTCCCGAAAAAACTGAAAACGGCCTCGCTTGTTTTGATAGCCATCGGCTTGATTGTGAGCATCATCGGTTTTTTTGTCGATAAAGAACGGACCTTGTCCTCTTTATTATACCACAATTATTTCTTTTTGACCTTGTCTTTGGGTGCGGCATTCTGGATGGCCATTCAATACATCACCGAAGCCGGATGGAGCGCCGCCTTTAAGCGTGTGCCCGAAGCCATGTTCAGCTACCTCATACCCGGTTTTGCCATCATGTTGATTGTGTTTACGCTGGGTATCAAAATCATTTATCCCTGGGCCGACCCGCAAGCGCATTTCGATGCTTATACGCTTAAATTCATAGGCCATCATTTGCACGAAAAAACGGGATATTTGAACATCGGCTTTTTCTTTGTCCGCGTGATTGTCTATTTCATTTTGTGGTACTTGGTCATGCAGGTGCTGATTAAATATTCCAAAAAGGAAGACGAAGACAAGGAAAATGCCATGAAATGGTTCCGCAAATCGTGGTATTATTCCCGCGTTTATATTTTCGTATGGTCGCTGACCTTTATTTTCGCTTCCATCGACTGGATGATGAGTATAGAACCCATGTGGTTCAGCCATATTTTCCCGGTGAAGGAAATCATTTCGGCCTTCGTGCATTCGGCGGCGGCTATTATTTTGGTCATCATTTATTTGTATAAGAAAGGATACTATCCGTTTATGAACCGCTCGCACTGGCACGATTTATCCAAATACGTGTTCATGGGCTCCATATTGTTCGGGTATGCCTGGTATTTCCAATATATGCTCATTTGGTACGGCAATATTCCCGAAGAAACGGAATATTTTTACCTGCGCCGTTTCCATTTTTCCGAGCCGCTGTTTATCCTGTCCATCATCTTGAATTTCGCCATTCCTTTCGCCTTGACGCTTTGGAACAAAATGGCGACCAATTACAAAATTTTGGGCACGGCGGCCTTTGTGTTCCTCTTGGGCAAATACTTGGAACACTACCTCATGGTATATCCCGATACGATGAAACATCCCGTTTTCGGGTGGATTGAATTGGGCATGTTGCTCGGCTTTACGGGCCTGTTCGTTTACGTAACTTTCAGTGCCCTAGCCAAACGCAAATACATCTTGCCCGTCAATCATCCGTATTTGGAAGAAAGTTTATTCCACCATATCCCGCACTGATGCGGAGAAAAACTTATGCTTTATGCCGTCCGGTCTTTTGGGGCCGGGCGGTTTTTTTTGGATTTGGGATTTGGGAGTTGGGAGTTGGGTTTTGGGTGAATATCTTACAAGGTAGGATGTTAGTACACAAGCTTTTAGCCATTAGCCATTAGCTGTTAGCTTTTTTCCGCCTTCGGCGGAATTAGGTTTTCACCACGGAGAACACCAAGAAGGCGCAGAGGACACGGAGAATTTTTTCGGATTTGGGATTGGGATATAGGATTTGGGATTTTTTCGGGAAACGGAACATGGGAAACGGTTTATTTAGTGAAATAGTGATTTAGTGAATTAGTGAATAGTAGAGCGGCAACGCATTGCAGTTCGAAACGGACCGTAGATAGCCCCCAATTTGGGCGTCTAAAAACGGAACGGAATATAATGTAGAGACGCGATTTATCGCGTCTATAAATCCAATAGGGTTTAATGAATTTCGGGAAACGTGGAACGG
>JAADEB010000016.1 GCA_013153655.1 Chlorobiota bacterium | reverse complement strand
ATCATGGGTGAGCTGGCGAACATTGCTTCCGTCGATATCCATTACGTAGAGTTCCAGGTCGCCGCTGCGGTCGGAAGTGAAGACGATTTTGTCCCCTTGGGGCGACACGGTGGCTTCGGCATCATAACCGGGTTCGTCGGTCAGTTTTTTAACGATATTTCCGTCCAGGTCGGCCACGTAAATATCATAGGTGGGATAGACGGGCCAAACATATGTATCCTTGGATTTCTTGGGTTCGGGCGGACAGTTGGGATCGGCTTCATGGGTGGAAGCGTAGAGGATCAAGGTGTCGCCCGGCAGGAAATAACTACAAGTGGTGCGTCCTTTGCCGGTGCTGACCATTTTGGGCATATGCACGCTGTCGAGCGGTTGGTCGGCGTTCATGATAAAAATCTGATCGCAAGGAACGTTCCACCGGGGATTGCGGGCTTGGAAAACCAATTTGGTGTCGTCAAAACTCCAATAGGCCTCGGCATTATCGCCGCCGAAGGTCAATTGTTTGACGGATTTGAAATGTTTTTTCTCTTGCTCATACATCACCTTGTTAACCAACTTGGTGGCGCCGGTCTTTCCGTCGGCTTTTGAACCGTGGAATACATGACATGCGCTCATAATCATTAAAAACAAGGTAACAACAACTACTTTTCTCATTTTTTTCTTTAATTTTGGCCACAAAGTAAGGAAGTAACTTTATAAATTCCAAATTTGTATATGAACATTATCGATATTATTATTCTCGTGGGTTTTCTGTACGGATTATACACGGGTTTTCGCAAAGGTTTCATTCATATCGTGTTGGGGATTATCGGCTTTTTGGCGGCCTTGTATGTGGCTTCGCGCTTTGCCGGTATGCTGATTCCCTATTTGAAAGCCAATTGGAACGCCTCCGAAGGCACTTTGCGCTGGGCGGCTTACGCCTTGCTGTTTATCGGCGTATTAATAGCGGTGGGATTGCTTTCCAAATTGCTGGATAAAATTTTCGATACCGCGGGATTGGGATGGCTCAACCGTTTGACGGGTGCCGCGCTTTCGGCTTTCAAATACTTGATTATTATCGGTCTTTTGCTTAGAATGGTGGACGGCATGCAGGAACGCTTACACATCTTTCCCGAAGATTACGCCAAGGATTCCCGTTGGCACAAACCCCTTACCGCCCTTACCGACAGCGTGATAGTGTATGTAGGACGTCTTCGCGTTCAAAAAGCCACCGAAAACCGTGGAGAAAATACGGATACTTCCGGCTCCAACGATGTCCCTTCCGCCGGAGAGCAAGACGAACCGGTTACGGATTAAATTTTTTCTTGCCGGTTACCTCCTAGAAAAATTTCATCCTTAAAAACCATTTTCGTAAACCCGGTTTTACGAAAAAAGTATTTCTTGCTTTCTATTTTACATTTTCATTTAAACATTTACTATCTTTATAGCAATGATTTGTTTAATCCCCAAAACCGGCAGCACACAGGACGAAATCAAACGCATCATTCGTTCCGGAACGGCATACCCGGATTTCGGGGTCGTTCGAGCTTTGGAACAAACCGGTGGCCGCGGCCGTTTCGGACGCTCATGGGTGGCGGACGGGAAAGACAATGCCTTATTCAGTTTCGGTTTTCATCACCGGCTTCCGGCCGGCCGGTCTTTTCTACTGTATCAGCTGGCCGCCGTGTCGGTGGTGGAGGCGCTTCGCCCAAAAGGGATAGATGCCGTCATCAAATATCCCAATGATATTCTCTGCGAAGGACGAAAATTGGCCGGGATTCTACTGGAAAATCAATTGCAGGGCAACATCATTCGTTATACCGTTGCAGGCATTGGCCTGAATGTCAATCAAACGGATTTCCCTCCCGGCTTGAACGCCGTTTCCATACGTATGATCACCGGTCATAAAACCTCCGTTACGGATTGGATAGAGGATATTGGTGCCCGTTTCAGGGAAAATATGCAAGGTGATGATGATGAAATTCAAGAAAAATATTTGTATTATTGGATGTTTGAAGGACCCAAAAAAGGAATCATCACCGTAGCGGGCAAGCGTGTGGAAGTGGCCGGATGGTCATGGAAAGGCGAACAGGTCATCGTGCAAACCCCCGGCGGCAACAGTTTCACAGCAGATATGCGACAAATACGGCCTTTTTAGTAAAATGAAATACAGAATCGAAAAATATCATCCCGGTTTTCAGAGACTTTGGAACCGATTTGTTCTTCAAAGTTTCAATGCCACCTTTTTGCATCATCGTGCCTATATGGATTATCATGCGGATAGATTCCCGGATCATTCTTTGATATTTTTTCAGGGAAATGAACCCGTGGCCCTATTGCCGGCCCACAGGATGGGTTCCCGACTCTATGCTCATAACGGATTGACCTACGGGGGATGGCTATGGAAAAAAATATTCCGGGTGGCCGAAATGGAAGAAATGGCCGATGTGGCCGCGAATTTTCTAAAAGAAGCGGGTATCGGGAGTTTGTATATCAAGGAAATTCCTTTGTTTTATTGGACTTATGCTGGCGAACAAAACCGATATGTTTACAACCGTAAGGGGCGTCACAGCGATACCTTGTATTATTGGGTCATCGACACGCGCCGGCCTTTCGACACACTCTTTAATGCCGACAGACGGCGTTCCTTGCGCAAAGCCGAAAAGCAATCCTGGAAAACCGAAGCTTCGGACGATTGGGAAGGTTTTTGGCATTTGTTGGAACAATCCTTGTCCGTACGGCATGGTGCCCGACCCGTACATTCTTTGGAAGAAATAAGCATGCTCGCACAACGCTTTCCGCAGCAAATAAAATTGTTTGTGGTGAAGGAAGGGGAGCGTATTTTGGCCGGTACGGTGGTTTATCTGACCGGAAATGTATTGCGATTTCAATATACCGCCGGTTCGACCGATACACTGCTGCGTCCCGCCATAGATATGCTGGCTCGCGATGTGATGCAAACCTATTACAGTAAGGTGGCTTTCGTGGATTGGGGGCCGTCCGAAAATCCGGGCGGAGGACCCAACGAAGGATTGATTTATTGGAAGCAAAGCCTGGGTGCCGTCCCCCGGGCACAATATTATTGGGAATTCCGTTTATAATTTTTTAACTTGCCGCTTGCCTATGATTCCTTTTCTCGACCTAAAACGATTGAATGCCGCCTATCGTGACCGGCTATTGGACCGGTGGGAGGAATGGATGAATTCGGGTCAATATATTTTGGGAGAATTTACCGCCTCGTTCGAAGCGCAGTGGGCCCGTTATACGGGAGCCGCTCAGGCGGTGGGTACGGCCAACGGTTCGGACGCCATCTACCTGCTTTTGGAAGCTTGCAAGATACGCGGCCACTTGAAGGAAGGCGACAAGGTTTTGGTTCCGGCCAATACTTATATAGGAAGCATTCTTCCCGTGTTGCGGGCGGGATTGGAACCCGTGCCCGTGGAACCGGATGCCGAAACCCTGAATGTACCCGCGGAACATTATATGCAAGCGGCCGAAAAACATGCTCCCCGGGCCGTGTTGGCGGTACATCTCTACGGGCGCCTGGCAGTGGACGAAACCCTTAGGGATTGGGCACCAACCGCCGGTTTGTGTTTGCTGGAAGATGCGGCACAAGCCCATGGCGCCGTAGATCCGGATGGACGAAAGGCGGGAAACCTGGCGGATGCCGCCGCTTGGAGTTTTTATCCCACCAAAAACCTGGGTGCTTTGGGCGACGCCGGCGCCATCACCACCAACGATGAAGAAATGGCCGCCCTTGTACGCCAATTAAGAAATTACGGCCAAAAACAAAAATACCGCAGCGATTATGCGGGCATAAATGCCCGCTTGGACCCGGTTCAGGCCATAGTGCTGGAACTTAAATTGACCGATTTGGACCGGCTCAACCGGCGCCGGATCGAAATAGCCGAAAAATATGCCGCCGGCATTCGTCACCCGCTTGTCCGGATACCCATTCCGCAATTCGACGGTTCTCACGTCTATCATCAATTCGTTGTCCTCTCGCCCCGTCGCGACGAATTACAAACCTATTTGCAATCCCGGGGCATCGGTACTTTGATTCATTATCCCGTGCCTCCGCATCGTCAGGGTGCCTTAAAATCTCTTTGGAAACATTATCACTTGCCCCTGACCGAACGTATTCACCGGGAAATTCTCAGCCTCCCCGTCGATCCCATGCTTCAAAACGGCGAAGTGGAGCGGATTATTGACCTTATAAATAAATTCGATAAATAAGATGAAACCCGGATCAGGATATATGGCCAAACTCATACGTAGATTTCTGGGCGTTGACCTGTTCCGGATAAGTTCGTTGAATGCCGTTTCGGTATTTTTCAGGCTGATATTTTCCTATGCCACCAACAAAGCCGTGGTGATGTGGCTGGGTCCAGCGGGTACGGCTCTTACGGAACAATTGCGCAACCTGGTGCAAGGCGTACAGGGTGTTTCCACGCTGGGTATCGGAGAGGCCATAACGCGCTACACTTCCCTTTACCGCAAACGCGACAAACGACTGAAAGCTTTCCTGAAACGCTCCGGCCGCTTGATTTTATATATTTCCATCGTTTTAGGTTTGGTCATTTTCTTTGGGGCGGCTCCTCTGTCGAGAATGTTATTTAAGACGGATGAATATGTTTTTGTGCTCCGGATGGTGGGTCTTTTTACACCCGTTTATGCCTATCAAATGTTGCTCAATGCCATGCTCAACGGTTTGGAGCAGTACAAGAAAATCGTTTATATCAATATCATCTTCCATGCCGTAGGATTCCTGGCCATGGTGATGTTTATTCTTTGGCGTCATATGGAAGGCGCCTTGCTGGCGGTGGCGTTGACACCCGTTTTAGCCTTCCTGTTTTCGGCCGTGGTGTTGGAACCCAAAGATTTACGCCTACTTGCCGCACCTTTGTCCAATGGCGCGAAGGGTATGAACGCTTTCGGCAAACGTATTTGGCCCTTTATCGGAATGGCGCTCACTTCGGCCATCAGTATTCCCTTGTTTACCATTATGTTGCGTAACAATATCATTGGTTACTACGGTGCCAAAGGGATGGTTTATGCGGGTTATTGGGACGCCATACGCAAGATTTCGGCCTTTTATTTCATGTTTATCACACCGGTGTTTGCCATGCATTATTTTCCCCGTATTTCCCGTTTGTCGGACCCGCGGGATTGGCGTCGCGAAATGATGGCCATGCTCAAATACCTCTATCCCCTTTTTATGGGCGGATTCGTGTTGATTTATTTATTGCGCCGTTGGATTACCCTGTTTATCTTTTCCGGAGAATATCTTCCAGTAAACGATTTATACGGTTGGCAATTAACCGCCGATGCCATTCGCCTGCTTTCGCTTTTGTTGGCTTACCGCATGTGGGCCAAAGGTATGACCGTTCGCTTCGTGTTTGCCGAATTATCTTATTGGGTCTTTTATCTTAGCCTCGCTCATTTCTTTTTGCAAGTGCGGGGCTTGACCGGTGTGATGGAAGCGCTCGTTTGGGCCAATGCCTATTATTTGATTTTAATGTTGATTTATTTTGGAAATTTGTTAAAGAAATAATCGAAAGTCTGTCAAAAATGAATATATGGTTATCTTATAAAATTTCCATCCGTTATATGTTGATAAAATAATAATTATTTTTGTTAAACGGGGAAATAATTTTATCTTTACAACGTTATGATATAATACCTAACCCTTAAAACCCGGCCTTATGAAAAAAGTTTTTTTCGTCTTCGTTTGGATAACCGTATGGTCTTTGCAGGCCCAAACAATTTTTAGTCCCGGTGCACTTTGGAAATACAAGGACGATGGTTCCAACCCCGGAGCCAATTGGAAAGAATCCGGTTTCAACGACGCCTCCTGGCCTTCCGGCCGTGCCCAATTGGGATTCGGCGACGGCGACGAAACCACCACCCTCCAATCCGGACATATCACCTATTATTTCCGCAAAAGCTTTCAAGTCAACGACCCGCAAGCCCAACCGTCCCTCAAAATCCGCCTCCTGCGCGACGACGGCGCCATCGTCTATATCAACGGCACCGAAGTGGCTCGCTCCAATATGCCCGACGGTCTGGTGAATTACACCACCACCGCTTCGTCCACCGTGGCCGGGTCCGCCGAAGACACTTTCTACGAATATATCGTGTCGTCCTCCGTACTCGTCTCCGGAAGCAACATCATCGCCGTGGAAGTACACCAACGCAGTGCCAATAGCTCCGACGTGAGCTTTGATCTGGGTCTGGAATTTACGTCCGAAACACCACCCGTGTTTCGCAAGGAACCCTACTTGCTCTATACGGCCAACAATCACGAAATGCTCGTGATCTGGCAAACCCTTCAAACGGAAAATTGTTCCATAGAGTGGGGCACCGACACCACCTACGCCGCCGGCTCAGCCACGGTGGCCGAATACGGCAATGATCATCAATACAAACACACCCTCACCGGTCTGGTGCCCGGTAACCATTATTACTATCGGGTGCATGCCGGCAACACGACTTTTACGGGTGATTTTGTTTCCGGCGCCAATGAAAACGCCACGTCCTTTACGTTCTATGCCTATGGCGACACCCGCTCCCAACCCAACGAACACGACGGCGTGGCCGCTCGCATCCTGGCAGAACTGAACAATGACCCCGCCTCGCAAACCTTTATCGTCAATTCCGGCGACTTGGTGTACGACGGTGACGAAGAAACCGATTGGGACGAACAATTTTTCAGCGCCCAATTCGGCAATATTCGCCAAATGATGGCCCGCCTGCCTTACCTCTCGGCCGTGGGAAATCATGAAGGCAACGGTGTGCTTTTTGCCAAATATTTTCCCTATCCCATGATGGCCAACGGAACCAATTACTATTCCTTCGACTACGGCAACGCCCATTTCACCGTTATCGATCAATACGACGATTTTAGCCCCGGCAGCACCCAATACAATTGGATTCAAAACGACTTGCAAAACACCGCCAAAGCCTGGAAAATCATCCTGATGCACAAACCCGCCTGGTCGGCCGGAGGCCACAGCAACGACAGCAACACCCAAAACTACCTGGTGCCGCTCTTCGAACAAAACAACGTCAGCCTGGTTATCAACGGCCACAACCATTACTACGCCCGCGCCGTCCACAACAATATTACCTACATCACCACCGGCGGCGGCGGAGCACCGCTCTACAATCCCGACAACTCGGCGCCCAACGTGGTGGCCACCGACCGTTCCTATCATTTTCTGAAAATACAAATACAAAACAACCAAACCCTCCACATCACCGCCATCCGCCAAAACGGCACCCAAATCGAAGCCTTCGACATCACCAACAATAATGTGGGTGTGGACAAAGCGGATTATTACGAAAAAATCCGTATCGCCGGCCTCCAAGGTCAAATTTTTGTGGACAATCGCGGCGGAGCCCGCCAAATCGCCGTTTACGATCTCACCGGCCGCCAAATCCTGACGCATCCGCTCGTTGCCGGACCCAATCGCGTGCATATCAAGCCCGGATTGTATATCGTGACGGTCTTATTGCCCAACCGCAACGTATTTGCACGTAAAATCGTCGTAAAATAAGGGAGGTTTTTCGATGAATTCTGTTGAATAGTTGAAAAGTTGAAAAGTTGAAAAGTTGAAAAAAAGATTTTATGGGAGAGCTTTTAGCCAGTATCCGTTGGTTATTAGCTCTTCCGTTGATTTTGTTGTAGCGGTCTGTCATTCCGAACACAGTGCCGCGACCGCCTCAGGCGGGAAGGATATCATTGTTTTGTTAAACCGTTGAATTCTAAACCCTAACTTTTCCAATTATGTAATATCCAATTTGTTTTCTTGCATATTTCCGCTAAATATCATTCGTTATGGATTTTTCCCCTGAATATTCGTTAATAGGAATAATAATATATCCGGAACGTAATTTTTTTTAATTAAATCATGCTTGACAAGTAATTGATAATTCCTGTAATACCAATGCAGCCCTAAATAATTGATAAACATCAATAATAAAAACCATGGAGGCGGCACGGAGGTTGTAAGGGAAGCCTATTCGGTTTTTAATTGGGTTTATGGAGGGTTCTTTGTGTTCTCCGTGGCTTCTTTGTGTACTTTGCGGTTAACAATAAAAACCGTGAATTTCATGAATGAATACGAACAAAAAAATTTGTGTAATTCGTGTAATTCGTGGCAAATAAGAAACTTTGTGTTCTCCGAGGCTTCTTTGTGTACTTTGCGGTTAACAATAAAAACCGCGAATTTCACGAATGAACACGAACAAAAAAATTAGTGTAATTCGTGTAATTCGTGGCAAATAAGAAACTTTGTGTTCTCCGAGGCTTCTTTGTATCCTTTGTGGTAAAAAAAACACAACAACGGAGACCACGGAGAAGGCGAGGAGATTATAAGGGAATAAAGCCGGTTTGGATTTTAAACGGAGTATTTAAAAAGAATTGAATTAGGCGCTTAAAAAAAACATCATGTGAGCCATGTAAATGGGCAAAGAAGAGCAAACCCTAAATCCGCCATTAGGCGGATAAGCGCGTTGGCCCGGCAAAAATGCGGGCCGGCTGCCGGCGGGAATTTCCTGTCATGTTAGAAAATCAGCAAAAGTGCTTGTCAATAATTTCCGTAGGAAATTCGTCTTTTGCTAGATTTTCTCATGACAGGAAAGGGCGGGTGGAAGCGTTTAATACTAAATGATATGCATCCTTTTGAAAGGAGAAAATGTTAGAATTTTTTGCTTAATCAAGGAGGAAAGCGCAAGTAATAGCCACTGCTATAAACGAGCATTTCCGACGCCGAGTAAG
>JAADEB010000089.1 GCA_013153655.1 Chlorobiota bacterium | reverse complement strand
AATAAAAACCCAAATCCTAATACCTAAAACCCAAATCCTAAATCCGGGAAGAGATAATGAAATAACATGTCCGCTAAGTCCCGGAGGGACGTGGTGTTGGTAGCCGGTATGCAAACGCCGGGTAAATGAATCGTAAAAAAAAAGGAAGAGGGTTTTGGCGGGATTTTTGGTAAAAATCATGCCAAAACCCGTGTTTAATCATGCCACACGAGGGGATTCGTGCGGCAGCGGGATCGGGTAATTCGGGACACGGGAAACGGAGAATGTTGAACGTGTTTTTTCTGTTGAATAGTTGAATAGATTTTGTTAAATCGTTGAACCGTTGAATCGTGCAATCGGAAAAAAACTTTGACTTTAACTTTAACCTTGACTTTTTGTTTTCTAAACTGTTAGCTATTAGCATTGGTTCGAGTTGGGACGTCGCTCATATAGTTCATTATTCATTGTTCATTTAAAAAACTATTCACTAAATCACTTTTTCACTATTACACGCAAAGCAGTTCTTAGTTGTTCACTCTTTCATTCCTTCATTCCTTCACTAAAATATATCGTGTACCATTTCCCTTTTCTCCGTTTACTGAAAGTTTGTCCTTTGGCCTTTTTGAGGAACGGAAATTTTTCCGTTTTTCCCTTCTTTTTTCTTGTGGACTTATAAATTCGAAAGTTTTTGTCAAAACATAATTATTTGATTGTCAACGATTAATAAAAAACTTATTCCGGATTTATAATTTTTGAAAGAGATGTGGTATGAAGGGTCTATGTTTGGGATGAAAATGTAGAAAAATTGTTTTTCGTCTATATCGCATATCAACCCGAAAAAGGAAAATATATCACGGGCGTAACCAATTCCATTAAGCGGCGCAAATGTTTGTTGCAACAAATGCATAATGGACCGGTGCGTATCGTGTATTACGAAGAATATGCCGACAGTGCCGAAGCCGATAAACGCGAGGACGAATTGCTCGAAATGAATGATGAACTGCTAAGAGAATTGGTTACCCAAAATAATCCCATGCATACGGACATTTTAACCTTTAAATAATCCTAATAAATAATCATTACCATGAGAAAAATTCTACTGTTATTACTACTCTTTTCCGGTAGTGTTTTCGGACAAAGCACCGGATTCCATTACAAGGCGTTACTGACGCAAAACGGAAACGTCATGGCCAACCGGAACGTAAACCTGCGTTTTACCATTCAAGATGCGGGAGCCGCCAACATTTATACCGAAACCCATAGCGTTAACACCGATGCTAACGGAATCGTAAACGTTACGGTGGGCGAAGGAACGGTGGTCAGCGGGGCATTTAACCATATCGATTGGTCCATGGGTCATCTGTTTCTGAAAGTGGAATTGGATACCGGCAGCGGTTACCGGGATTTCGGCACTTCGGAATTCAAATACGTGCCTTATGCCAAATACGCCAGAGAGGCCGGCAATGCATTCAGCGGCGACTACAACGACCTGACCAACCGGCCTGATTTTACGAACTGGGACACCAACGTGAACGACGACGTACAAAGCATCAATGATCTCACGGATGCACAAAGCGCCAATTCGTCTCTTTATTTGGGTACGGGTAGCGGAAATGCCGGTGCCACCGGACAATACAATGCGGGTATGGGCTTGTACAGCCTCTCCAATATTACCGACGGGCGCCTAAATGTAGCAATGGGTTATTCCGCCATGACAAGCTTGAACATAGGAATGGGCAATACGGCCTTGGGTGCCAATGCTCTTAACCAAATTCAAGGCGACGGAAACGTGGCCATCGGTATGGGGGCCGGTCAAAACAACAATGCCGGGCATCGCAATGTGTATATCGGTTTTATGGCCGGCCGGAATGCTACGGGAAGTCATAAACTCTATATCGAAAATTCCGACAGCGACACGCCGCTTATCGGCGGTGATTTTTCCACCGACGAAGTGGTGATCAACGGGGCGCTGAGCATCAAGGACGGCACCCAGGGCGCCGGCAAAATATTCACCAGCGATGCCGACGGTAAAGGCTCCTGGCAAGACGCTCCCATGGATGCGGACTTTCTGGTGGTAGGCAGCACCACTCCGGCCACCGCCATTGACGATGACATTTATCACACGGGCCGCATGGCTATCGGCAAAAACACGCTGGAAACGTCCTCCACCGTGCAAGATGCCAAACTGGAAGTACAAAACCCTTCCTCGGACGGTAATTCGCCGGCTTATGTGATCAAATCCGAACGACTGAACGGCGGCAACAGCAGCGCTACCGGCAATATGTTTCTTTACAGCCTCTACGGCGGTTCGTTGAGTTTCAAGTCCGTCTATAACAAAATAGGCGGCAGCGGCGACGGCCATGTATATGGACAATATAACGACATCTATAATACGGGTTCAGGAACGCATGAGGGTGTGTATAATATTTTCTATATGGGCACAGGTGACCTGATCGGTGTTCATAACAACATAACGGCTCCCAACAACAATATACATTACGGCATTTACAATGAAATGTCGGGCAACGGGTCGGGACGGCATATCGGTAGTTTCAACCTTTTTAGCGGAACGGGAGACGGCGAGCATTACGGTGTTCGCAATATCATGTTATCTTCCGGAACAGGTCCGGTGACGGGCACTTTCAATACCATAGACAATGCCAATACCTCCACCACGGTACGCCACATCGGTACGTCCAACATCGTTTGGGCGCATGCCGACAATAAACATTTCGGCACCAGCAATTTCATCAATACCGCCGGTGCGGGAGACAAATACGGTACTTACAACAACCTGCTGGGAACCGGCACGGGTGATCATTACGGTGTGTATAATTACCTGGACAAAACCAGTTCGGACATGGGCATGCAAGTGGGTTCTTATAATTACCTGACCGGTTCGGGCACGGGACCCAAATACGGCGTATATGCCAAAATAGATGAAAATTCGGCAGGACAGCATACGGCCGTTTACGGCGAAGCCACCAAAGCCGGAAGTTTTGCGGGTATGTTTGTAGGCAATGTGGTTGTGGGTGGCAATACCGAAGTGGACGGTAAACTTACATCCGTGATATCGGGAACGGACAACGACATGAAAGCCTATGCCTACGGAGAATGGTACAACAATAATCCGCGCCATATCTCAGCCTCGGTAACGATCACCAAAAACACCACCAACCCGGGAGAATATACCATACAATTTCCCGGAAGCTTGACTTCGGGTGAGTATATTGTTGTGGCCAATTTGTATAGAGGTATAGGATTTATCAAAATCCTGAAATCCAGCGGTAGTTTCAGAATTTTTACTTACGACACTTCGGGCAATCCGGCCGACAGGGATTTCACTTTCGTGATTTATAAAAAATAAGTTTATGAAGATATTATTTATAATCGTCCTAATGCTCGGGGCTCCTTGGATCTACGGTCAAGCCGACATCCACAAATCCGCTTTGATGTCTGCCGGAGCGGACGGGGAAGTGAACGGCATAAGCATGACGTCCACCCTGGGCGAATGGGCCGTACGGGAAGACAGCATCCCGCCGACGGGTTTGTCCGAAGGTTTTATCGGTCCCGACCTGGCCGCCATGATGGGTATCGAAGGCTACGCCGTGCTGACAGGCCTCAAACTCTATCCCGTTCCCGTGAAGGATTATTTGCACATCCGCACGAACACATCCGGCCAATATGAAATCTATCTGTTTGATACCGACGGACATATGCTCATGCACCGCGAATGGGACCAAACGGAAGGCCGCCTGAACCTGACGGAAATAAAACCGGGAAATTACCTCATCTACGTGGTGGACAGGGAAAACCGGCGCGCCACTTATGTGAAAATCATTAAAACCTAATTCAAAAACCACTTGTTTTTGCTAACCGGATTCTTGCCATGCGTGAGGGTCCGGTTTTTTTTGGATTTGGGATTTTGACCTTAACTTTAACCTTAACCTTAACTATTTGATTTTCTGTTAAATCGTTGAATCGTTAAATCGTGCAATCGTGTTTGGGATAGATGACCGGTGACCGAAGACCGGTGACGGTTGTCATCCCGAGGGAAGCGTAGTGACGAGGGATCTCTATTTCGGGAAACGTGGCACGGAGAACGGGGAATGTGATTTGTTCCGTTAAATCGTTGAATTGGGAAATCGTTGAATCGGTTATTTCTGTTGAATAGTTGAAGAGTTGAACAGTTGAATAGATTTTTTTAGTGAATTAGTGAGATAGTAGTTTAGTGAATAGTTTTTTTAGTGAAAGAATGAAAGAGTGAAAGAGTGAAGGAGTTTTAAAATGAACAATGAACAATGAAAAATGAAAAAATAAAAATCCAAATCCTAATGCCTAAATCCCAAATCCGGGAAGAAGGAGAATGACGGGTGACCGGTGATTTTTGACAATAGAAGAAATGAAATTTCTCACATACGTTCGAAATGACAAAGCGTATTCCGAAGGCGAATAATGAAGAATGGGGAACATGGTTTTTTCTGTTGAACAGTTGAAGAGTTGAACAGTTGAATAGATGGGAAGGAGACGGTTTCGGGCGGGGAATCAATTGTTTTTCCTATGTTTTTTTCGGAATGCCGACGGGGTCATGCCGGTTTCTTTTTTGAAGGCGGAATGGAAGGTGGAAAGGGAATTAAAACCCGAGTCATAGGCCACGGCCTCGATTTTCAAGTGGGTTTCGCGCAGGAGTCGTTTGGCTTCCTCCACACGGAAGGTATTGATAAAATCATGGAAATTTTTCTTGAAATACTGATTGATCACTTGGGAGACGTGATGCGGCTTTTCCTTCAATTTTTCGGCCAATTTGTATAAGGACAAATCGGCTTCCAGATGCAGGGATTGGGAGGGAAACACTTCCCGGAGCTTTTCCAAAATGCGCTCGGCGTCTTCCTTTTTCAGGTTGGATGTACGATAGCGCAATTTCTTTTTTTGTTGTTCGATTTGGAGACGGCGCCATTTCCGGTACATAAAAAGAAGCAAAGCCGCCAGTAGGAGAAGGATCAGCAAGAAAACGATGATATGATATGTGGTCCAAAGGGCGGGACGGATACGGAGAACGGAGGTCCGGTATTCGGGGCTCCAAATGCCGTCGTTGTTGGCCGCCATGTAGCGAAATACATACCGGCCGGGCGGCAGGTTGTGGTATTCGGCCACATTGTTATAGCGGGCATAATGCCATTGGCGGTCGTAGGGGTCAAGGCGATAGGCGAATTGGTTTTTGCGCGGTTGGATATAGTTCTGAGCCGCCAGGACAAAGCGCAAATGATTTTGATTTCCGTGCAGGGTGAGCGGTCCGTGCAGGGCCGTGTCTTTTCCATTGATTTGGAAACTCTCGATCATGACCGTGGGCGGATGCCTATTGATAATCAGGCTGTCAGGGTGAAAAACGGCCATGCCGCCGATACCGCCGAAGTAAAGGTAGCCTTGCCGGTCCTTGTAGGCGAAGCCGTTGGTAAAATCCAAATCCTGCCAACCCAAATCGGGGATGTAGGTGCGAAGGGAAAGGCCGTCGGAGGCGTCGTAGGTGACGTATTGACCGGTTTCGGCATGCCGGCGGATGATGCGGTTTTTGGTGGCGAACCAAATGTGGCCGTGGTCGTCGGGGATGACGGATTTGATATTGATGTCGTCCAGGCCGTCGGCTCGGCCGAAAGTGCGGAAAGTTTTGTCGCCGGTGTCGTAGCGTACGAGTCCGGCGGCGGTGGCCAACCAAATATTCTCGCCTTGGACGGCCAGGTCGCGAATACGGTTGACGGGCGCATCTTTCCGGGTCGCATCCGGGGGATGCAGTTTTATAAAATCGCCGCTTTGGCGGTTCCATTTGTTGAGTCCCGTACGGGTGCCGACCCACAGCCGGTTGTGGCGGTCCACGGCCAGGGCGGTGATACGCGGACCGGAGAGGCCGCCGGGATTATGTTCGTCGTAGACGAAGCGTTTGATTTTTCCCGTGGCGGGATTCAGGGAAGTGAGGCCGGCGGTGGAAGCCGACCAAAGGGTGCCGTTGCGTCCGGCGGTGATATCGATCACGGTGCCTGGCAAGATGCTGTTGTAGTCACCGGGGCGGTGGCGGAAGTGGCGTATATTTCCCTGCGGGGTCCTGCGAATCAGGTCGCAACGGGAACCGAACCATACGGAGCCGTTGCGGGCGGCATAGGCGGCATAGGAATATGGGTGTTCGTTCAGTCCGCGGGCTTTGACAAAAGCTTTTTGGCCGGCAGGCAACCGGTAGATTCCCTGGCTGAGGGCTCCCACCCACAGGTCACCTGCTGAATCCTTGACCGCAAAGCCGTATTCCGCCGCCGGCAGTCCGGGATAAGTTTCGGAGGAAATGATACGGAATTTGTTTTTCTTCCGCAGGATATTCAGTCCCGAAAATTCCGTTCCGAACCAAAGATTGCCGTCCCTGTCCTCGAATCCGGAATGGACGATGCTGTTGGAAATGGCGTTTTTACGTTCCGGGTCGGGGAGGATTCGTTGGAAACGGCGGCGGCCGGGAAGGAGTTTGTAGAGGCCGTGAAACCACGTGCCGAACCATATGTTATGGCGGCTGTCTTCCATGATAAACATCACGGTGAGCTTATGCGGATCGTGGTCCCACTTACGGGCGAACACGTAGCGGGTGAGAGCGCCGGTTTTCGGTTGCCAGCGAATCAGGAAGCCGTTGTGGGTGGCAAACCATACGTCTCCGTTATGATCGCGGGTGAGCTGATAGGCCGAATAGGTGGCCGTGGAGCGGGTGTTTTGTTTTTCTTCGGGGCGGAGCAATGGAAATTTAACGAATTGTCCGGTGGCGGTGTCGAAGGAGTAAACGTAGGTTTCATTGGTGGTGACGATAAGGCGGCCGTCGTCCAGGAGGAGCAGGCGGTCGAGGCCGGTGCCGCGCCGGGGCGGTGCGAAACTGTCCAACAGGCGTTTGGCCGGGTCGTAACGGTAGAGGCGGATATCGGTGGTGAACCAAAGCCGTCCGGTTGTGTCCTCCACGATATCCTTGACGCGTTGACCGCGGATTCCCGGGATACGTTCGAAATCATCGGTTTCGGGGACGTAGCGATGCAAGGCCGCCGGTTCGGTTCCCACCCAAACGCCACCGTTCCGGGCGATGAATACACGTTCGATAAAATTGCCGGCCGGGCTGCGGGAATTTCCCGGCTCGTGCCGGTAGTGGAACATACGGTTGCCGTTGTAGCGAACCACACCTTCCTTGGTGGCGAACCACATTTGATTTTGCTTGTCCTGAGCGATATGGGTAATGCTGTTTTGTTCCGCTCCTTTACCGGGACGGAGATGATAGAAGCCGGCCGGTTCGCCGGGTGCGATCTCGGTGAGGAAGATCGTCGCGGCTTCGGGACGGGAAGGGACGGGACTTGTTTTCGCGGGAAAAAAAGCCAATGCCAACACCGCCAACCATACGATACCCAAATACATGTATCAAAAATAGGGTATTTTTTTGTATATGTTTTTGATTTTCATCACTTAATAGCGGCAGACGGGTTTAATGTTAATCACTTTATTGAATGAGGTGCCTTATTAATATCCCCCAGCGTTGTTGATAAAAACGGGATTTGGGATTTAGGATTTGGGCAGGAAAAAGGCAGGGCATAATTATTTTACAATCAATCCAGTGATATGTATGAAACAATATCCTAAAATATCTTGAAATAACGGTTGCATTTTTTCGGAATATCCATGTTCGGAAAATTCAGGAAGTTTTTCGATTAAAACTCCTAAGATAATACATCTTTTGTTGCCTCCTCAGTTATACGTATTTGTTATATACATATTATATACATATAGTTACTTGAATAATTGTTCTGACAAATGGTATAGAAATTGTTTTGATTTTTTTGTTATTTTTAATGTTTTAAATCGTTAAACATGAAAAGACGTATATCCATGAGGGGTCCAATGTCCATTTTAATCTTCCTTCTATTATTATCATTCGAAACCTTTATAGGACGAAAACCATATAAAACCATTAAGGTCATTTATCACGGTATCCGGTATAATCCAAAGGATAGCACCGTTCGTGAAATCCCCAATATGGAATTCCGCTTGTTGGCCAATGATAGTGTGTCTCGTTATGAATACATCCCTTCATTGGAAACGGATGAGGTAAAAACAAATCTTTTAGAAAGAGCAAAATTAAATCTTAAAAGCATATACTACATTAATGTCAAACAAAAGAAATATTTAAAGCAAGAAAATTATTTAAAAACCTATCTAATCGAAATGCCTGTCATGATGGGAATAAAGTGGAAGTTGGATTTCTCCAAGCCTCGAAAAATTTTGGGATATACTTGCTATAAAGCGATTGGGGAGATGCCGGTGTTTAATGCGAAAGGACAAAAGGATTTAACTTATAAAACATATAAAACCTCCCATACCGTAGTAGCATGGTTTACGCCGGAAATTCCTTTGCCTTATGGTCCCAATAGATATGTGGGGCTTCCGGGCCTGGTGTTGGAGGCGTATAATTTGACTTCGAATGGATATGGATACCGGGCGGCCAAAATCGAATTTTCGGATAAGGAAACGGAAATCCCCGAACCCAAGGAAGGCATTCGCCTTACTTTTGAGGAATCGGGTTACAAAATCATGGCCGATTTCAATAAAATGATCAAGGAAAACATGAAGAAACCCTGTGAGGGATGTGGCAAAAAGAAGAAGCATAAAAAATAAAGGGGATTTGTTCTCGGTATTAAAATTTTTTTTCGTCCTTTTGATCCTTTTTTCCGGCTACCGGCTGCCGGCGCAAAAGGTTCGTTTGCAAGGGATGGTTACCGAT